>JAQGGY010000025.1 GCA_028289095.1 Candidatus Saccharimonadota bacterium | reverse complement strand
AGCCTGGCATTAATTTCTTTCATTATCTGACGCGCAATAAACAACTCTTGTTCGGATAATTTCAGCGTATTGGTAAACAAATCTAGTGCATCATCGACGCCCAAATTACATATATCCATGATGCTTAGTCCATGAACCGTGATTGCCAAAACGACAGGCTTTAGGCGTGCGCCCTTACATTCATGACAGCGACGTTCGCGCATAAAACGTTCGATGTCTTTGCGCATAAATTCACTATCAGTTTCTTTGTGACGTCGTTCCAGATTTGGGATGACACCTTCGTAAGTTGACTCATAACTGCGCCCCGCGCCAATGCGGACATTATATGTTTGCTCGCCAGTGCCGTATAAAATCTTTTCCAGGTTATCTTTACTTAACTCGCTAACCGGTACGTTAATACTAAAGTTGTGTTTTTCTGCAACGACTGACAGGCGCTTCATATACCATGCATCACTATTCACCCGGTTATACGGACGAATCGCACCTTCTTTGATTGATAGATTAGGATTAAACACCAATTCCGGATCGACTTCTAACCGACTGCCTAATCCCGTGCATACAGGACATGCACCTTGTGGCGCGTTAAAGCTAAAAATGCGCGGTTCAAGTTCGGGAATATCTTCGTTTGGGTGATCGATACATGCATAGCGCTGGCTAAATGTCGTAACCTTGTCATTTTCAGCATCTAACAATTCCACCACGCCTTCTGCTATTTCAAGTGCCTGTTCGACAGACTGCGTGATGCGTCCGATCATTTCATCACCCATGACAATACGATCAACAACAACTTCGATATCGTGCTTGTACGTCTTTGCAAGGTCTGGAAATTCATCAAGTGAATAGACGACGCCATCGACACGCGCCCTAGCGAATCCGAGCCGGCGATATTGTTCCGGCACGTGTGCAAACTCGCCTTTTTTGCTTTTAACAATCGGCGCCAAAATCATTAGTTTGGTACCATTTTGCATTTTCATTATTTCATCGATAATAGCCTGCGGCGTACGACGTGACACTTCTTTGCCGCAAACAGGACAATGAGGTACGCCAATGCGCGCGAATAGTAAACGCAGGTAATCATAAATTTCCGTCACGGTTGCAACGGTACTGCGCGGGTTACGGCTGGTCGATTTTTGATCAATTGAAATTGCCGGCGACAAACCGTCGATCGAATCAACGTCTGGCTTGTCCATAATTCCTAAAAATTGACGCGCATAACTGGACAAACTTTCCACATAGCGGCGCTGGCCTTCGGCATATATCGTGTCAAACGCAAGGCTAGACTTCCCACTTCCGGACAGTCCTGTAATAACAACCAATTTATCGCGTGGAATTTCAACGTCGATATTTTTTAGGTTGTGCTCCCTTGCTCCTGTGACTCGTATAAACTCTGGCATACATACTTATTATAGCATTTACCAACAGCTTCCTTCCAGCCTACCCTCAAATATAAAACACGCCGACCTTCCTGATAATCACAGAATAGTTGGCTATTCGACAAAGCACGCCCTTGAAAATATGAACGATATTGATATTTTTGATAGCAGTATTCTACATGACTTATCGGTATAATTCATAATATAAATATTATTCGTTATTCCATCGTGCTTATCGTTGCATGTACGAATCTGCATTGCTACTATTAGTCCAAGTAAGCAATCAAGAAGGTGCGGAAGAAATGAAAAAAATAATTTATATATTAATTGTGGCAATTTTTAGCTTTATCCTGGCGAGCGAAACAGGATTATTCGAGGCTTTATTTATGTTCTTTTTACTAGGGATTGTCCCTGGCACACAAATCGTGATTCCTGCGAACATTATGCTATTGATGATCAGCGCAGTCATATGTATTATTTTGTTTTATCAAACCGCACGCACTATTTTACATAACATCCTAAGCCGCCATGCTATACAACAAAAAAGTACGAACAACTCACGGCTACCAAAGCAGCGCTTTAGCGAAATCTAGTTTTCGCTATCCTGCCCGGATAAATCGCTAGGAATAATGCTTTCAGCCCACAATTGCAGTTCCTGCAGTACGAATTGCTTATTCTCATCTTGTTCAGTTGCAGCAATTTTATGCAAAGACTTCATAAACTCTGGCAATCGCGCATTTATATGATTCGCACGCCACGATTCCCACGCACGGGACTCGTCTTCGCTCAGGCTTTGCGGATAATTGCGCGCTTTGTAATGCAGCAGCAGTTCAGGTAATCGCTCGTCGGTAAATTCGGGATTAAAATCTGCCAATTCACGTGGGTTTGCATTACGAACCGTTTCGATACGCAAACGATCGCGGTCTTGCACAAACCCATCATATAATTGCGCTTCTGGATCAGTAGATTTTTTGAATTCCGCCCGCTGTTCGAATACACTACGGATGTTTTCGGCAAAATGCGGCGCAGATAGTAATGTAGTTTTGTGCTTTTCAACTGTCGCAACGTCTAATTGCACCTTATTCCACCCATCAGCTTGTTCTAACACACCCATCGGTGCGACAGCGGGTACTTTGTTCGGTTGGAGTTCCTTGACCGGTATTCTCATAAAGCCGTCTTCTTGGCGCTCTTCCCAAGTGGCATACATTTTCTTTTTTAGGTCATCAGCCGACATATTTAGGAACGGCGTTGGATCATAGCGCAGGTCATACACAACGACATTGCCGTTTTTTCCAGATGTTAACGGAAATGCGACCGTCGCCTTGTTAAATTCAGCATCATAGCGACCACTGACATACACAAACGCCTGCTTGTTATCTAGACTAACCAGTTTCTTCACTTCATTTTTGTCGCGCATTTTTAACATATATTCATACAGCTGTGGGTTCGTCTTTCTGATCAGACCAGTTACTGCAATCAGCGCTTCCACATCGCTTAACGCATCGTGCGCTTTAAAATGATCGATGCCATTTAATTTCGTAATCAGTTCAAGTTTGTTCACCGCCTTGCCGTCAACCACTGGCCATTCAATCCCTTCGGGGCGAAGCGCACGCGTCATACGCGTCACATCCAACAAATCCCAGCGCGAGCGTCCATCTTTCCAGCACCATTCGTACGGGTCGTAAAAATTCCGCCATAATAAATGCCGGATAAACTCATCGTCAAACCTAACACTGTTGAATCCAGTTGTAATCGTGTCGGGCGTAAATACTTCTTCGATTAATAACTTTGCAAATTCGGCTTCAGTATAGCCGTCTGCCTGAGTTTGCTGTGGAGTAATACCGGTTACCATCAACGCTTCGGGTGTTGGCAATGTATCATCATTCAATTTCACAAGCACATCGTATGGCTCGCCAATCGGCTGCAAATCCATATCGGTGCGAATACCCGCAAATTGCATAATGCGGTCATCACGAGGATTCAAGCCGCTTGTTTCTAAGTCATAAAAAAAGAATGTTTTAGCCATTAGATGTATTATAACAGCTATTCAAAAACAAAGAAAAAACACGCCGTTACGGCGTGTGTGATTTATGACAAGTTGGATAATTAGTTCCGAGGAGGGTAGCGCAGCAATTCTGCAGTGGCTACCCTCCCGGAAATGTGTCAGTGTTACACTTTAGGTGCAACTCCGAGGGCGTAGAAACGCAAGGATCTGATGGATAGCAGGCGACACCTGTTCTGTCCGCGATGCAACTATCCTGATGATCTCATCCTCAAATAACCGACGTCAAACCGCTCTATAGAAAGAGACGGATAAAACAGGGGTAGGCCGAAGGCGCACTCCTAATGGAGTGCTAAGGTCTATACCTCATACCAACCTTTCACCGGGGATCTTTTTATATGACGAATGGGGG
>JAQGGY010000012.1 GCA_028289095.1 Candidatus Saccharimonadota bacterium | reverse complement strand
TATTGTTGGCGGTGGATTCGGCGGCGTGAAAACTGCGTTAGAACTTGCAAAGCAGCCAGATAATTCCATTACGCTTATTACCGACAAGCCTGATTTTCAGTACTATCCTGCACTATATGGTGCGGCGACTGGCCGAAGTCACCTGGAGTCATGGGTGTCATTGGACAAGATATTTGCTGGTAAGAAAAATGTAACGGTTCAGCTGGATACGATCGAAGCAATCGATCCGATGACAAAGATGCTAAAAGGAAAGTCGGGTACATCATATACCTTCGAAAAATGCGTCCTCGCGCTAGGGACTGTGACAACCTATTTTGGTATTGAAGGTTTAGAAACATATACATTTGGGATTAAATCCGCTGCAGAAATCGAAACATTAAAACAGCACGTATATGCCGATGTCGTTGAAGGCTGCGGAGTAGATAAGCGGTATATCGTAATCGGCGCTGGTCCAACGGGTGTCGAATTGGCTGCGGCACTTGGCTCATATTTAAAAAAGCTTAGCAAGCATTTAAATATGACTGATATAAACATACACGTTGCCCTGATCGAAGCGTCACCTCGTGTGCTGCCACGAATGAGCGAAAGGGCGAGCGCTAAGGTGCTGCGCCGTTTAGAAAAACTAGACGTAAAAGTGCAGACCGGCAAGACTGTCGAATCCGCCACCGAAGATCTGATTACAGTTAGCGGTGAATTGATGACTAGTGACACGGTTGTTTGGACGTCTGGCGTTGCTAACCATCCATTCTACAAAGCAAATGCCAGCCATTTCGAACTGGCACCAAACGGTCGTGTTATCGTTGACGCATATATGCAAGCGAGTAACGATGTCTATGTTATCGGGGATAATGCTGCGACGACGTTTACTGGCTTGGCACAGACTGCTTTGCACGATGCCATATATGTTGCTGATCGCATTAAACGCGTAGCTGCCAACCAGCCCGTCAAAGAATATAAAGCAGTCATGCCGCCAGTTGTCGTGCCAGTGGGCGAGTTCTGGGCTGTCTTTGAATGGCGTAAGATACTTATAACAGGAATAATTGCTGCGATGATTCGCCGCGCTGCAGATTTTGTTGGCTATTCCGATATTCTGCCGATTGGCCAAGCGCTGGGTATCTGGCGTCCGCACCGTATCTGGCACGACGATGCGCCTGTTTCAAAACAAGATAAATAAAGTAGTTTTAGATATGAAAAGACCCGGCTATTTCGTGCGTTACAGCACAAAGTAGCCGGGTTCTTCCCTTCGAGGTAATGTTATTCGTTGTCTCGCGTGTTGGCGGAGGCACTTAGTCTCTTGATGATTTTTGATGCCGGGGCGGCATCAACAAGCTTTAGTGGCCCCATCAAGTTGACGTCTGAATCTTTGTCGCCAGGAATATCGATGATCATCCAACGTATACGTAGTATTTTCATCACAAGGCCACCGAAGCCTTTTTCGTCACGTTCTGACACACCAGTTGCAATGTAGCACCTATTGACTCTTTTTAAGTCAATCAGCGGCGCACCGCCTCCCAAAAATGGTGGCATATCAATGACAACAAGAAAGCCGTGTCTGCTCGTTTGAGGGCCAGGTGGTAGCAAGACTGCCCGCCAAAAATGCCAGTAGGCGCATTTTTTGTAGAACATGCCTAGGGCATACAACATAAAAATACAGCCAGCTGCAAGAATTATGAGCGGGGCGGTTTGCGAACTTTTGAATGCCACAGTTAATTCAGTTGCCCATTTTGGCGCCCAATCTGGTAGCGTTACGATACCTAGTAGTACAGGCAGTAGCAGTATGCCGAGTGAAACGATTATCAGCAGCAGCTCTCTGTAGATTGTACTTGGTGGTGGGCGTTTCATGATTTTCACGTCCACCATTTTACCGGTTTTACGATCTTTTCGTTGAACTTCTTTTTTTACAAATGGTATCCTTTTGGGATATTGAATAAAGAGTGACTTTGCTGACTTGCGCAATTCAAACGTACCATGAGTAACATTGATATTGTTTTCTTCGGCGATTCGCTTTCGAGCAAATGCGCTGATCTCTACTGACGGTAATTCATTCGGTTCTTCTTCGGCATGAGTAGGTTGGGGTACGTTTCGAACGTTATTTACGTGCGCTCGTTCGGCAACTATCGGTATGGGCGCCGTGTTCGGACGCTTTGCGGTAGTTGCTTCATGCTGGATCCGGGGAATGGCGAAACCCTTCGGCATTTTTCCGATTACGTTTCGTCGACCTCGCACCCACAGCACCACGCAAGTAATCGTCATTACTGCAAGTACAAGAATCATGATAAAGCGCCATATGTCCGTTGCGACACTTAGTCCCCACCAAATTGCAGCCACGATACTCAGAAAACCTGCTCCCACCAGGAGGTAGGCGATTATCCGTTCTTTTTTGATGGCTCCAAACTTGCCTTGGTATGTGTCCAAGAGTTTTTTCACATTGGTTCACTTCCTTCGAAGGGTAAAAGAACTATCACTTTCACTGCACGGTTGCAATGAATAAGATCTATCAGCTGTTATAAGGTATTACGTCGCGTAAGTCAAAGGTAAGCGTTATGAATGCATCTATCTACCCATGCACGTGTATAATTAGAGGAATGTATATTATTATTAAAACACTTCAGTTCGCAAAAAATCTCTGGCCGTATTATATTGGGGTGACAGTATCATCGATATTAGTTGCATTAACTGGCATCGCTATTCCGTTTATTTTAGCATCGGCAACGAATTTGATGGTTGACGTCGTACGCGGTGGGCGTGCTGATGTAACAGGTGCGCTATGGCTTGCCGTGGCACTATTTGGCTTTGACATCGCCAATACACTCATTCGTAATTATGGTGGTTACCTGGGCGATATTATGAGTGTCAAGTTGAAATCTCAGCTTTCAACACGCTATTATGAACACCTATTAAAATTGCCGCAAAGTTATTATGATGGCGAATTGACCGGTACTATTATTAATCGGTTAAACCGCGCCATTACAGAAGTCTCAAACTTCTTGAACATGTTTGCAAATAACTTTTTCCAGATGCTGTTAACGACGTTTATAACCGTTGCTATTGTGTGGTTTTACAGTTGGGAGTTGGCAGTTTTGATCGTTATTATCTATCCGCTATTTTTATGGTTGACCGCGTTATCGAGTAAAAAATGGCAGAGACTACAGACTGAAAAGAACCTTGAAACCGATATCGCGAGTGGTCGTTTTGCCGAAGTCGTCACGCAGATTAAAGTTGTTAAAAGCTACATTCAGGAAAGGCTAGAGCACCGTCATTTTCGTAAACGCTACCACAAGACAGTTGTGCTGACCCGTGAACAATCAAAATATTGGCACACGATGGACGTGGTGCGTGGTGTTGTGCTGTCGGTTATATTCTTTTTGATATTTGCATTTATATTCGTTCAAACTGTTGAACAAAAATTTACGATTGGTGAAATGGTACTATTGATTACCTTGATCAATGCCTTGCGATTACCTCTATTTAGTATGAGTTTTATTGTCGATCAGTTCCAGCGCGCTATTACGGGTGCAAAGGACTTTGTTGTTGCTATGGAACTAGCACCAGAAATTCAAGATAAGCCGCAGGCGCATAATATCAATGTAACTGCAGGACGCATTGAATATAAAGATGTTTATTTTGGCTATAACCATGATCACGCTATTTTAAAAAAGGTTTCATTTGTTATTAGCCCAGGTGAAAAAGTTGCGCTAGTTGGCGAAAGCGGCGAAGGAAAAACGACACTAGCGAATCTGCTAATGCGATTGTACGAGCCGCAATCGGGGGCAATTACGATAGACGGCAACAATATCAACGATGTCACGCAAAATAGTTTGCGCAGTCAAATTGCAACTGTATTTCAAGACCCGGCGCTTTTCAGTGGAATAATTCGTGAAAATATTGCTTATGCGCATCCACGCGCAAATCATGAACAGGTTGTCGCCGCTGCTAAAGCTGCAAATGCACATAGCTTTATCCAGAAGTTAGACAATGGTTATGATAGTGAAATTGGCGAGCGTGGCATTAAGTTATCGGGTGGACAAAAGCAGCGTATCGCGATTGCCCGTGCAATCCTAAAGGACGCGCCAATTTTGATTCTAGATGAAGCAACCAGTAGTCTTGATAGTCGGGCGGAGCATTTGGTGCAAGAGGCGTTAGACCGCCTGATGAAAGGTCGCACGACGTTAATCATTGCTCACAGGCTGAGTACAATTGCGCATGTTGATAAAATCGTGACGATCAAAAACGGGACTATCGATGAAGTCGGTACGCCGTCTGAATTAGCTCATACGGATGGTATATACGCTCAGTTGCTGCAGTTGCAAATGGGCACGACCGAAGCCGCAAAAAAGAAACTGAAAAATTACGAAATTAGTGCCGAATAGTACGTCGTTGAGGGAGAAAGCGGTTTGAGTCGCACTGCCATTACGTGTATAATGAGGAGTAATTACACGAAGAAAGATAGGGAGTCTTGTTAATTATGGCCACTTCAAATAGTCAACGAATAGGAATATGGGTTATCGCTGGCGTTATGCTAGTAGGAACATTGGGCGGATTTATTGCTATGATGATAGCACCTGCTAACCAAGAAAAAGATCAAGTAGAACTTGCAAAGCGACAGGCAACGGCACAGCAAGAGCAGCAAGCGATGGCTGAGGAGCGCGCGAAAGCTGCTGAACCATTGGACGGATATGCGCCAGCTGCATTTGACGCAGCAAGCGTTACTGAACTTAAAAAAGAGGTCCTAGTTCAAGGGTCTGGTGAAGTAGTCAAAGAAACAGATTCTATCAATGTCAGCTATTTCGGCTGGTTATCTAGTGGTAAAATTTTTGATAGCTCAAAAAGAAGTGGCACAAACACGCCGATTGATCTGCCACTTAACGGCGTTATCACTGGCTGGACAGAAGGCCTGAAGGGCGAAAAAGTTGGCTCGACTATCAAACTAACTATCCCTGCTGGAAAAGCATACGGTAGTCAAGCGTCAGGCATCATCCCCGCTAACAGTCCGTTGATCTTTATTTTGACTATTAATAGTATTACAAAGGCAGAAAGCTAGCATGGCCGAAAAAATCCATGATGTCGTTATGGTTGGTGCTGGCCCTAGTGCATTAGCCGCTGCAGTGTATACAACGCGTGAAGATATCGAGACGGTATTATATGAAAAAGGTGTAATTGGCGGCCTTGCTGCAATCACAGATCAGGTCGATAATTATCCCGGCTTTCCAGACGGTATCGCCGGAATGACACTTGCCGAACAGCTGCAGAAACAAGCAGAACGATTTGGCGCGGTTATCGACTTTGGTGACGTATCTGCCATTCGTGACGACGGCGATGTTAAAACATTGATCGTCGACGGTGCCGAAGTAAAAGCAAAGACCGTATTGATTGCTACTGGCAGTGATTATAATAAAATCGGCGTACCAGGTGAATTAGAGTATTACGGCCGTGGTGTACACTATTGTGCAACATGTGATGGCGCGTTTTACCGCGAAAAGCGATTGGTCGTTGTTGGTGGTGGCAATTCAGCTGTACAGGAAGCCATCTTTTTAACTCGTTTTACGACGCATATTGATTTGTTAGTACGCAGCACTGTGAAGGCGAGTGAGGTGTTACAGCATGAACTGCAAAAATTCGTCGATGAAGGTAAGCTTACCGTTCATTTAAACACGACAACCGAAGAAATCGTGGCGACTGATGGCAAGGTTACGTCAGTAAAGATTATTAAAGACGGCGCGTCTGCAGAAATCGAAACTGACGGCGTATTTGTATTCGTTGGCCTAAAACCTAACACTGGTTTTCTAAAAGGTAGCGCTATTGAATTAGATGAACAAGGTTTGGTTAAGACAGATAGGCACTTATCGACAAACATGCCAGGTGTGTTTGCAAGCGGTGATGTACGCAGTGGTGCGACAATGCAAATTGCTAGCGCAGTTGGTGAAGGCGCAACAGCTGCATTATCGATTCGTGAATATATCGACGGACAAAAGCTCGTCGCCTAAATACTTAACGGGATTCTTTAAGTCCTTGCAGGACCTTTGCTGGATAATCGGATACGACACCATCCAGCCCACGATCGCTCAGCTGTTTTGCACCAGCTGGGCGATTTACAGTATATGCGTACGTAAAGAGCTTTGTTTTTTTAGCAATTGCGAGCGCAAAATCATTGATATACAAACGGTGAAACCCAACACCGTCTAACTGCATGCGACGGGCGAAGGCGATAAAAATGAAAGGGTTGCGTTTATGAAGCAGCCATAAGTGTGCACGTTTGGTTAATTTTCGAACATTTAGCAGTTCGCCAGCAAGGAATGAAGAAAAAACGAATAAGTCCCAGTCACCCGAACGTTTAATATATTTCTTTTTTAATAGTTTAATGACATGTTTTGCCATGCCGCGCTGCTTGATTTCGATGTTAAGTAGTATTTCACCATAAAATTCATCTAATACGTCTTCTAGTGAAATGATAGGATTTGGGCTCTCGGCAGTTAACTCTTTAAGCTGTTTAAATGTCAGGTTATGAACGAACGCGCGCTTGCGGTGGGTCCGTAGTAGGTTATTGTCATGTGTGAGGACGGGGACGTGATCCTTCGTAAGGTGAATATCGAACTCGAGCATATCAGCACCTGCGTCAACACCAGCGCGCAGGGATTCAAGGGTATTTTCTGGTGCAATACCAGCTGCCCCGCGATGACCAATAACTAACATAATTACTCGTTAGTATAACAAATTTGGTACAATAATGACATTGTTATACATCCTCACTCGGTCATACGAACGAGTTCGCACGACTCTCGTTTCGTAGTACAATAGTAACAGTAAATAACGGAGGCAAGTAATGGCTGATTTTAATAAGATTCTTAATCCTGGTGACGTTGATGGCGGCATCATTAATGTTGTCGTTGAAATTCCCGCGGGAAGTTCACATAAAATTGAATGGAACCGTGACCTTGCGGTTATGCAACTTGACCGTGTTGACCCGGCAATTTTTGCAAAACCTACTAATTACGG
>JAQGGY010000001.1 GCA_028289095.1 Candidatus Saccharimonadota bacterium | reverse complement strand
TTAACATAATCGGCGTGTCCTGGCATGTCAACGTGAGCGTAGTGACGAGCTTCTGATTCGTATTCCTGGTGAGATGAAGCGATCGTGATACCACGTGCGCGCTCTTCAGGTGCGTTGTCGATCATTGCATAGTCGACCTTCTTGTTAGTGTCGCTTGGAAGACGCTTCGCAAGAACAGCCGTAATCGCTGCAGTTAAAGTAGTTTTACCGTGGTCAACGTGACCCATAGTACCAACGTTGACGTGAGGCTTGGTTCGATCGAAATCTGCCATATAGTTCTCCTGATTAATTATTTTTCGCGCACAACCTATATAGACTTTGCGACGTATGAGCATAATTATACAGGGTTTATCAGCTAACGTAAAGAGTTATTCCCCTTTACCGCCAAAATACTCTTTGCAATGTCGTTTATAATTTGATTCGAGCGTATATACATCCGTTTTAGGTATAATTTCGTAATTAACCGCATGCGTTAGTAAAATCTCTGCTCGCCTATGCATCTTATCCGAGTCAATAAGGTACTCAAACGAGTTGAAATCTGGGTTCATGTGAGCTTGTTTTGCAGCATCTTCGATAGTCCGAAAAGGACATGGTCCACATTCGCATTCTGTCGCAACGCGACCATTCGTCCTAAAGCATATATCTAAATCATGTCGTTCATTGTTTGCGAGCATCGTTGAAAATGCTTGTGGAATCCATCTGTCATAGTCGTCAGTGGAATGTTTAAGTGCATACAAAGGGTGAACTTCCGTAAAAATAGTTAGACGCAACGCATCCTTCAATTCAACCTGGCATTCATCATAATCACTCGCCTCTGGAATAATCCCCATTTTTTGCATATGTAAATGCATTAAATCTGCCTCTACTTCAGATATCTCCAACTCATCGCGGATATATTTTTGGAACGCCATATCCAAACTGATGCCGTGTGACAGCGTATTTAAATCCCTGCCAAACCTATCGAGTGCAGGACTGGCAAGTTTTGGCTCTGATTCGTTGTAGTTCGACTGGCGATCGCTATACATAGACATGTTTATATCATTTTTCTATAGATAATGCAAGTATCGTTATGCCGTGCCGTATATCATACGCTTGCGATTGGCGACGTAGACATTATACCTATCACTATAATTGCTAAACATTAACTTAGCGTACTCCTCTTCGATAAATTCATTTTTAATCCCTGCTTGCACTTTTACTCGCATGATTTCGTACATCCTACGAGGATTCATTTTGTATATATCATCTGAAAATTCAGGATTATTTAGCTCGCTTACTAAGTACTGCTTTATAAAGATGCGCGGACAGTCAGTGCTCGTTGCGCACATTTTATGATGATGGCCAAGCACTTCTGCATCCAAACATTTATCAGGGTGGTCATCACTGATATTCATTGTAATCCCCGTAAACAATTGCCTATACCATTGCTGAGCTTGCGTCACTTCCAGATCCGACGCATCTATTTTATCGGCTATGATGACAATAGGTAACAGCGTTAGTCTTTCCCGTGCGATACGAGGCTCGACATCTAATTGCCATTCCAGATTCTGATATTCATTCCCGATTAGCTTATCAACACTAGTATTTAGCGGTACAGGCGAATTATCGATAAGGTTGTCTATAGCTTGAACGGCATTAGCATACCGCCCATTTAGGTAATACAAATCATTATAGTAACGCGTTACGGTACTCATCGGTTCATATTCATGCTTGGAACTAGACGAATGTTCACTCATACTCTCCCCCTTTTTTCGGCATATTAGTTATCATACGGCATTATCTGCTTCACTAAAGAACGACACTGTACTGGCTGCTGGGATGTAATAGATGGCGTCGTGGGTTTGATTTACCAAAATAATACACGGAAGTCCATATCCTAGTGACAAGTCATTCGAGCCGGTAATCTTTGATGGTTCACGAGCGAGCTTTTCTAGGTAAACGGCGTTTAGAATAACACCATCTAGCTGAAAGTATGGGTCGTCAACAGTTCCCGACGCCTTATATCTATACGTATTCCAATCGATCGTCGTTAAATCGACGTCGGCTGGCGCACAAAAATACTCTCTGGTTCCGATTATTACCAGTACGTCGGTGTCATACTCGACTTGCAACTGTTCATGCAGATCTTCAGCAGTATCATCTAGGATGGCGCACTGCGTCGGAATATCAAACTGAAAAAACGACGACCTCATTACATCCCGTAAGGCATGGTCAGCGTTATTTGCTATAATCCGCATTACTGGATGCGGATAACCAGCCACATCATCTGGGTCGTACCGTTCGCATCGCAAGACGGCCACTGGTGGAACATAATATATCGCTGGATGACCGTTTTCGACTACTTCGTACTGCGTCAGGACGCGGTCAGCGTCTTTGACACGATATATATCAGTGTCCTGCCAATATGCTTCGGTAGTGTCAATCATTACCAAAGAAGGGATTATATCGTTATTCCGATCTGGTAAATACCCCAATGCCAGTAGCGATGTGCGCTGATCAGAATCTTCGTGATCTATGCCAGTTCTGACTGAATCTAGATAATCACTTTGCTTGTCTTCATCAAATACTCCCACGCGTAAATATTCTTCAAGGATTTTAACACGCTTTTCAAGACTTTTTAGTCGCGTTTCATTTTCAGATTGTTTATCAGGATTATCAGACAAATACGGCACGTCTTCCATGGCGATACAATATCACTAATGGTATGACATAGCAATATGAAAGTTTAAATGATGTTATCAGAGGGGTTTGAAGTGCGACAAACCATAAATTGATTGAATTTGAACGCGTATAGCTCCAAGATTGAATCGCCTATTTCAGAGGATATGAATTGCTGTTTTATCGCAATTCCGATGTTGTTTTTTGTTAGAGTAAATTGACGGTCTGGTGCTGTCCGATACATTGGTTTTGAAAAGTCAGGGTCCTCTGCTTCGCGAAGTAAAAATCGCTCCGTAAACAGCAACGGACAATCTGTACTAAAATCACACATCAGATGATTAGGTGCTTTTCGATCAAGGCAATGATTGCTGTGGACCTCCAAAGTGACGGCACGTATACCGCCTACCGCATTGTCATACCAAGACTTTATTTCATCGACATCGCAGTTGGCTTTTTCTAGTTCTGACTGGATGACTGATAGCGGAAGCATAGCAAGCTTTTCTTTGGCAATTACAGGATCGTGTGCAATTTCCCAGTCAAATGGCATAAATAGGCTAGATCGCATTTCATCTAAAACCTTTTCTCTATCGACAGGGAAAGATTCAAGCAAACTATGCAACGACATAGTGACGTACGATTCTGAATTAATTAGGTTCGCAACATCACTGTAGTATCTAGTAATAGGCGTCATCTCGACATATTCGGGATTACCCTGGGGTTCTGACTCACTCATAATATGCTATTGTAGTCCACTTTTTTGCAATAGCAATCTTACAGTCACGAATTACGCTGAATATGGACACTTACCATTGGCAATGTAGCTTTATTACTTCGTAACATACAAAAAGCACCATCACTAGGACGGTGCTTTTTGTATCGAAATAGCTATTATTTGCTTGCGCGCTTTTCGATGATTTCCTGAGCAACGTTTGGTGGAACTTCTTCGTAGTTCGCTAGTTCCATCGTGCTAGCTGCACGACCTTGGCTCATTGAGCGAATGTCACCAGTGTAGCCGAACATACTTGCGAGTGGTACGAAAGCCTTGATTAGCTTGGCGCCGCCCATTAGGTCTTCCATGGCGTCAATACGGCCACGACGAGAGTTAAGGTCGCCGATGATGTCACCCATGAATTCTTCAGGGGTTGTTACTTCAACTTTCATAACTGGCTCTAGAAGGATTGGCTTTGCAGCCCTGATACCTTCACGTGTTGCCAAGTGACCAGCCAACTTAAAGGCAAGTTCGCTTGAGTCGACATCGTGATAGCTACCATCATAAAGGGTCGCTTTAATGTCAACGACTGGGTAACCAGCGATAACACCACCGTCAAGCGTTTCACGAACACCTTGTTCGACAGGTTTGCGGTATTCTTGAGGAACAACGCCACCTTTGATCGCGTCAAAGAATTCGAAGCCTTTGCCTGGTTCGTTCGGTTCGAATCGAATCCAAACATCACCATACTGGCCACGTCCACCAGATTGCTTGGCGTGCTTACCTTGAACTTCTGATGTACCCTTGATTGACTCACGGAACGCAACTTGTGGTTCACCGATGTTTGCTTCAACGTTAAATTCACGTTTCATGCGGTCGATAAGGATATCCAGGTGAAGTTCACCCATTCCTGACATGATCGTCTGACCGGTTTCGTCGTCGGTATGAACACGGAAAGTTGGATCTTCTTCGGCTAGGCGCTGAAGTGCGATACCCATTTTTTCCTGATCGGCTTTGGTTTTTGGTTCAACCGCAATCGATACTGGAGGATCTGGGAAAGTAATTGATTCAAGTGCGATTGGGTGAGCAGGATCGGTCAATGTGTGACCAGTAAACGTACCTTTTAGCCCTACGACTGCAGCGATGTCACCAGCGCTAACAGAGTCGATTTCTTCACGTTTGTCTGCGTGCATACGAACGATACGGCCGACACGTTCTTTTTCGCCAGTCGTCGTGTTCAATACATAGCTACCAGCGGTCAGCTTACCTGAGTAAACACGAACAAAGATTAACTTACCGACAAATGGATCAGTCGCAATTTTAAATGCAAGTCCTGCCATTGGTTCTTTTTCGTCTGGTTTGCGTGAAACTTCGTCGCCAGTTTTAGGATTAGAACCCCAAATTGCATCAACATCAAGCGGACTAGGTAGGTAGTCAGTCATGATATCAAGAAGCTTCTCGACGATAACTCCACGACCATCACCACCAGATACTAGGTAGAAGTCGCCAGCTAGGACACGCTTGCGCAGTGCAGACTTAAGTTCGTCGATTGTAATTGATTCTTCACCCTGTTCAAGGAATCGTTCAAATAACTCGTCGTCAGCTTCGACAGCTGCTTCAACCAATAGGCTGCGAGCATTTTTACACTTATCAAGCATGTCAGCAGGAATTTCGCCTTCGACTAGCTGCTTGTCGGTATAGTCACCGTATGTGTATGCTTTCATTGCGACAAGGTCAACAAGGCCATTGATGTCTTTTTCAAATCCGATTGGCAGGTGGACAGGAAGTGCATTTTTAGAAAGGCGGTTGTGAATACTTTGGAGAGATTTGTAGAAGTCACCACCGGTTTGGTTGATTTTATTGATGAAACAAATGCGAGGCACACCGTACTTGTTTGCTTGGCGCCATACAGTTTCAGACTGAGCTTCAACACCCATTTTGCCGTCAAAGATTGTCACCGCACCGTCTAGGACACGCAGTGAACGTTCGACTTCGGCAGTAAAGTCGATGTGGCCAGGAGTATCAATGATGTTAATCTTGTGACCCTTCCAAAAACACGTTACAGCAGCAGAAGTAATCGTGATTCCACGTTCTTTTTCCTGTGCCATCCAGTCAGTCGTTGCGCTATCGCCGCCAGCACCGCGGACTTCACCGATTTTGTGGTTGATACCAGTACGGTACAAGATACCTTCTGTCGTTGTAGTTTTACCGGCGTCAATGTGCGCGATAATACCGATATTACGTAAGTCCTTTAGGGGGACGTGTTTTTCTGCCATAAAGTGTTGTCTCTTCCTGTTATAAATTATTACTGCCTGCTATTTTTAGACATAAAAAAAGCGCTATAGACTTATTTTAACAGAAATTACCTTATGTGACTAGATGGTAAACCTGTTGTAATACGTCTAAGCGACTTGAAATGTCGTTGGAATTTGATTACGACAATTACATACATAACGAAAAGCCGTTTCCCGCGGTAGCCTGTTGGCAACCGCGGGAAACGTTCGTAGCTTACCCTGTCCTGGTGGCCGGCCTTTTAGCTGGATCCACCTTTTTACCTGGTTCGACCTTTTTTCCGGTCGATGTATCAGCGCCTCTCGACGCCGTACCACCTGGCTGGCTCGTACCCGATCCGGTTGTCGCCCTAGGGGCAGCAGTCGGAGCCACGGCTTGCTTTGCCTTCTTTTGTTCCTCGATTACAGCTTTTGCGCCCTGGTCGCTTTGGGATTTGACGACTGGTTTGCCAGCAGGCCCCTTTGCGTATTCCACCACTTTATCAGAGGCAGCGGGAATCGGTTTTGCGACGAATCCCGGTGGCACCTGTAGCATCTTGGAATTGTCAAATGTAAGCGGCGCGGCCGAACGGCCGTACGCATACGTCTTGACTTGACCGCGCACGTCCGAAGGCGTACGCGACCACTTTGAAGATTCTGGGGGCTTCGTGTACGGATGATAGACCTGGCCGCGGCTATTGACCCCCGTCAAAAGTGACAGAGCCATGACCTGACCAAAATCCAGATCGCCCGAAAGCGCGCCGTACGTCAGCAGTGTATTCGAGTTACCGAGCAACAAGCTGTACAGCAAGTAATCATCGAATTTGCTTTCATCTTCCTTTTGGTAGTAACGCTGGTTGTATCCACCATTACCATCAGACTCGAGCACACAGACGCTCTGGTCACCTGCGCTATTCGTTGATTCCTGGAATCTATCCCGGTTTTGTTCCGCGTATTCACGCAGCTTTTGTTCTTGCTCAGGCTCCATTTGCTCAAAGCATGTGCTTTGGCTAGTGGCTTCGAATTGCTCGGCGGGCGGCGGATTAGGCGCCGAAGCAGTACCGCCACAGCCCGTCAAAGCGACGAGGCTTGCCAGCAATACTGCGATCCATGCCATTATTCCTTTACTCACGGGAGCTCCTAAAATAGGATGTAATGCTCACCTTGAGGTAAGCGTTCGCGTATGTCGTCACGATAGGCGGACGCTGACCTCAAGTGGCAAAGGATTTGTATGTAATTGTCGATGTACGATCTATAGTATAAATCGTATGTTATTATAGCACGTTTTATACGAAAAGTAAATGTATTAATCGTTAGAAAGATTGCGAAATTCTTCATCCCAATCAATGCCGCCGGCCTCGATTTGATCACCCATGATCTGCAAGTCTTTTGTTTTGGTCATGTCGCGCATGGCCTTCGTTGCACTCGCCATATATATCCCCAACCCCATTCGGTAAAACCGGTGGTAGCGAATATCAGGTACGCATGCCGATTCCCAGTTATCGATCATATCGTTACAGGCAAACATTTGATTCTGTGCCTGATGTCCAGATTCAATTAATTCTGGACCCCTTTCGCGGTAGAATTCACTGTCGTCACTATATTCACCCAGCTTTGCTTCCATCGTCGCAACCGTATCGGTTATGTCCACCACATCGTCATATGCTTGATCGGCGACACATGCTCCTGTCACGATACCTTTTAAAAATGCACCACCAATAGCGAGTCGCTCCTCGTCATCTAGACCCCCGCCAAAGACGCTAGATATGTACGACGACAAAACAGCCATGCGGGTGAATTCTTCATGTCGATACTCTATTATCGTCCTAGCACAGGCGTTCAAAAATACCACGATACCCTTATTCTGTTTTGCTACTTTATCAACAGAATTTATGCCTATTTCATAGGCATATGATTCATTCTGGGCAGTATTATCGTGACGCTCATGTGTGTTATCCATAGGCATAGTTAACACCCTGCGACGTGTTTTCTCAAGTAGTTATTTATCATCGTACGTGTGACGTACCGAATCAAACCGTATCAGTGACCGTAGCGGAACCTGCAAAAATAAATCCGGTTTGCTGCTATCAGTATCGTGAACCATCAAATTAACACAGGGAATATGTCGCAACGAGCCAACA
>JAQGGY010000043.1 GCA_028289095.1 Candidatus Saccharimonadota bacterium | reverse complement strand
TTGACGACGTTGATAGTACTCATGTCCTATTCCCCTATTCTTATGTTTTTGTGACATATACACCTCCCTCAAAGTGCTGCAAGAAGATCGCCTCGCGGGATACCCCTGAGGTCGAGCAAATTCTACTTGCAATATGTCTGTTTTGATTGAACTGCTACATATGTAGTGTCTGTGTAGTACTATAGGCCCCCATATATGGTTTTTCAAGCCTTTTTACAAGTTTTTATTACTACACAGCAAAACGTAAGCACAATAACACCGTATAGTGTTATGTTTCTTATTTACAACGCTATATGTAGCGTTTTAGACCGAATTTTGACAGTTTTGTTGGATACGCTCAACAGGAGCATAGTTATCCGTGTAGGTTACTGCTGTGTGGATATTAAGTGGAAAAGATTCTGTCCATTGAATTGGCCGTTTACTATATGTCACAATTATATTCGACTTCACACTGCCGACACGCTGCGTTTTGTAACGGGCGTAGGTCATACTTTGACGGTACGGCGCATCTAACACGTTCAGCAGCTCACCACATGGCCCATACGGGCCGGCAATCATATTAACGATAACGATACCCTTATCCGCTAGCAAACGCTCAATTTGCTGGCCATATTCTTTTGTCGTTAAACTAAATGGCACGCTAGAATCGCTATAGACATCTACTAAAATAGCATCATATTTCTGCTGGCTCTTATTAATGTAGGTACGAGCATCCTCGAAAATCATGTTCACATTTTTAGGATCCTTGTAATAAAAATATTGCCGAGCAATGTCGGCAAGTTTAGGATCAATCTCAACGACATCAATCGTACTATCGGGATAGGTCGTCGCCAGGTATTGCGGCAATGTAAACGCTCCCCCGCCCAGTACTAATATGCGATCGTGTTTCGGTGCCTGCGCCACAACTTCCACCATGCGCTGCGTATACCAAAAAACTAATTTGTTCGGGTCGTTAATGTATATACCCGATTGCGTGCCGTTTGGCCCCGTCGCAATACCACGGACAGGCTGCCCGTCTAGTACCCTGTCAAAAATCGAATAGTGTGCGCTAGCCGTATCAATATGACCTTTATTTACTATCTGTAATGTCCCCAGGCATAAAAACGCAATAATTAAACTAACGACCAATCGTAATTGCCAGCGCCGCGTCGGGGTGATTAACCAACTAATAGCGATCAACAGGAACGCAACGACGGCAAAAGCTTCCCGGGCGCCAATATACCCGAATAATATAAATCCGGTCACGAAGGTCCCTGTAATACCGCCGATTGATTCCAACGCGCTCAGGCTGGCAAATGACTGCCCCGATGTAGCAAGGGACGTCACCTTTAATTTCACGAGGTACGGACTAAGGGCGCCAATTAAAAAACTAGCTGGGGCAAACAACATCAGCGAGGCAAACACACCCTGCAACCGCGCATCTTCAATCGATTGGACGGTCGAATCGATCAGATTTTGGTAGTTTAACAGTGTCAAAGTAATCGCTGCAGCAATCGCCAGGCATAGCCAAGCAATATCAGTCGCGCGGTTGCGCGCGTCGGCCATTTTGCCACCTGCCCAATACCCCAAACTCAGTGCCGCGATAATCACCCCTATCACACTTGTCCAAACGTATGTCGAACTACCGACGCTTGGTGCCAACACCCTGGCGGCCGCTAATTCAAATGTCATTAACGAAAAGCCACTTACAAAAGCAACTATTGGCAGGATAGGTAATTTGCTATATATATCTCGTATCATTCATATCCAGTGTAGCAAAAATTTTACTTTACATAGCCAGCTAAATATCTCGTATACCTACATGGCTATCATTAATCGCAGCCCATCCTACCTTTGACCATTCTTACTTAATCGCTTATACTTTTATCTATAAATGTGGGCAAAAAATAAACAGCTATCTGGGTTTACGATCGTCGAACTACTTATCGTCATTGTTGTGATTGGTATATTGGCGGCGATTACAATCGTGGCATATAACAGCATTCAGACCCGCTCTCGAACTACCGCGGTAACCGCTGACCTTCGTTCGATCGAAAAAGCGATGCTAATGTACCGCGCTGATTACGGTAAGCTACCGCTTGCTGCTGATTGGTATAGTGGCACGGCCATGCCGCCATCTTCTCGCTGGTCGACCGAGATTATCGCTGGTCTGAAAGCCGAAAAAATCATAACAACCTCAAGCCTCGAAAAGGATCCCTGGGGGCAATATTACTGGTACGACAATAATGACTGTTCAATAGGTAGCACCGGTAATTCACCTGTTAAAAGTGTCGGCCCGGACGGCCTGCTGAATACAACTGATGATATCGGAATTATGATTCAGACGACCTGCTAAATTATTTATGCACGGAGAACAGGATATCTGCTGAAGCCTCTTCCGTTTGTTCACTAAAATATGTAAACACATTTTAGTTTCACTTCACTACACCGAACCTTGCGGCTTTTGCTTTGCAAAAGTACCGCAGGGTCAAATCCCGTACTGAACTATAAAAATACACCAACCAGATGGTTAGTGTATTTTTATGGCGGAGAGAACAGGATTCGAACCTGCGGTACCATTGCTGGCACACACGCTTTCCAAGCGTGCGCCTTCAACCACTCGGCCATCTCTCCAAACTTCTCTCTTATTCTAGCAAAGATTGCCTCATTCACTTCATTTTTCATGATGTTGATAGCACTAGTGTTTACTTTATAGAACTATATTCTCTCGGTTGTATAATTCACGGCGTAGAATGGTTGCTTTTAAGTCATTAGCATCCCTATAATAAAGTGATGACAAAAAAAATTCCTCCAGTGATCGAACTTCGCGGCCTTACCAAACGGTATGGTGTCGGTGACGCCGAGCATAACGCGCTGGATGAAATTGATTTGACGATTGAAAAAGGTGAATTTATTACGATTATGGGGCCTAGCGGCTGTGGCAAAACGACACTCCTTAATATTCTCGGCCTGCTCGACCGCTCGGACGATGGTGAATATTTGCTTGATGGCAAATCAGTCGAAACGCTCAGTAATACACGTCATGCGCGTATTCGCAGCCAGCAAATTGGCATCGTCTTTCAAAGTTTTAATCTCATTAACCGTTTGAACGTAATTGAAAACGTCGCCCTTCCCCTGACCTACAAAGGTATGTTTCGTACAAAACGTCTAATTATGGCAAGCGAGATCCTCAAAAGCTTCCATCTGTCTGAACGTGAATATTACATGCCATGGCAACTGTCGGGCGGCCAGATGCAACGCGTAGCTATTGCCCGCGCCTTGGTTAACAATCCTTCGATCATTCTTGCCGACGAACCGACAGGCAACCTTGATAGTAAATCCAGCCATATAGTCATGGAAGAATTGTCTGACTTGCACAAGCGTGGCAATACTATCGTCATGGTTACACACAATCCTAACCTAACAACCTACGCTAGTCGTGTAATTCAAATGCTCGACGGCAAAGTTGCCAGCGACACAAAGGTGCCACCAGCCAAAAAAGAAACAAACAAAAAAAAGCCATTAAATATAGAGAGCTCTACACCACCCGTAAAAGATACACCAAAAAAATCCGCAAAAAACCGTAAAAAGAAGCAGGCAAAGAAATGACCAGTTTATTAATTTTTGAGCATATTCAAAATGCCTACCATTCCCTGCGCAGTACAAAAATGCGCACGTTGCTGACAATTTTAGGTGTCGCAATTGGCGTTGCTAGTATTACGACGATTTTGTCACTGGGCGGCGGCGTTACAAAATTAGTATCTAATCAAATAGATAATCTAGGTGGCAACATCGCCGTTGTCCGTCCTGGCATGGTATCGAAAAGTTTGAATGATTTTACCAATCCAACAACTTCTGGTATTTTTACCACTAGCACCCTGACAGAAGAGGATTTCCGCGACATTCAAGCAGTCGAAGGTGTCGAAGCGGCCGCGCCACTAATGGTACTGAACGGCAGCGTCAAATCAACAAAAAATGGCACAAAACCAGCCAACAGCGTCATCGTTGCCACCACTCCGTCACTCGAACAGATTGCTAAATTACCTATTCGCGATGGTCAATTTATCGACACGGTAACAGACCAAAATACATCCGTGATCGGCAGCCAGTTATCCGTCGACCTATTTGGCACTGATCAATCCATTGGCCAAACATTCACATTCCGAGGGCAGATTTTCACCGTCATCGGCGTTCTGAAACACATGAATAATCCTATTAATTACAATAACGTCGATTTTGATCATACAGCGATTATCAGCTTGGAAAGTGGCAAAGGCTTCAACCAAGGCATTGTTCAGATTCAGCAAATTAATGTCAGCGCTAAAAGTGTTGACCAATTACCACATGTCATCGATACGGCTAACAAGCAGCTACTCGCTAATCATCAAGACGAAAAAGACTTTGATATTCTATCTGGCGAGGAAATCGCCAAACCAACCAGTCAGTTCTTTAAAGCCGTTACGGCAGTCATGACAGTGATTGCGGCGATCTCGCTTGTCGTCGGTGGTATCGGTATTATGAATATTATGCTTGTCGGTGTTGCCGAACGTACCCGCGAAATTGGACTACGAAAAGCCGTCGGTGCTAGCGATATCAATATCGTCTGGCAGTTCTTGACTGAATCACTTATTATGAGCCTACTTGGTGGTATTCTTGGATATATTAGCGGCTATATTATCGCTTTGATGATCAGTACCGCCTTGCCATTTGACCCTATCTTTAGCTGGGAAATAGCAGCAATCGCAATGAGTATCGCGGTTGGCGTAGGAACGGTTTTTGGATTATATCCAGCAATTCGTGCCGCTCGCAAAGACCCTATTGAATCACTTCGCCAGTATCACTAAGTCTAATAGATAGTCGCGAAGCTATTATGGGATAAGAGCATGCAAAAAAGCAGAGATTTACGCTAGCTCGGGTTTCAGCTTTTCGATCAATGGCACTGGCGTTGGATCGACACCATTTAATATAGCGACATAGATGCTGACGAAATCGGCTAAAATACTACCCCATAGCATTTGTGCGATGACGGTCTCGCCTGCCAAATTGATGACGGTTGATTTTGGTCGCTGTCCGCTCAGTAGCCGGTCACTTACTTCAAATCGATTCAAAATTTGCGGATGCTCTAGATTACTGACTAAATCAAAGACAGCAAATGGCTTTTCAATAGGATGCGACGTCCAACCTATAAACTCATTGTGATTAAATTCTGGCAACTCGTTCCAAAACGCCACATTCTTAGCATTCTCGTTCCAGCTGATTTTCCATTTATAGGCCACTGGCGCCATCAAGTTGCCCGCATAAAACACAGGTGTCTTGCCAACCGCAAGTAGTGCTAATTGTTTAGCGTAATTTTTGTCAGTCGTCACATCCGGTGTCCATTGTGTCGTTTGGCTTTCCAGCCAGTCATCCTCGTTCTCGATATCTTCAAATACGCTACTGTCGGCCACGTCAAAATGAACCAATAACGCAACGAGTGCGCGTAGGTTATTGATGACAGCCATGCGCGGCTGCAAGTCACCAGGCAATTGCACATGTGCAATATCATCTGCGACAGCAAGTTCGATCAATTTTCCACCAGCAGCA
Source organism: Candidatus Saccharimonadota bacterium (assembly GCA_028289095.1). GTDB lineage: Bacteria > Patescibacteriota > Saccharimonadia > Saccharimonadales > Saccharimonadaceae > UBA6022. Next base: position 1,487 of record JAQGGY010000043.1, on the reverse strand, counting down.
ATAATAGCCGTCTGAGCTCCGCGCTCTTTTGCTTCATCCAGTCCACTGAGTGTTTCTTCGGTATTGCCTGAATAGCTACTAGCGATGACTAATGTGTTCGCATCGACATAATGTGGCAAAGTGTAGGTACGAATGATCTCGAATGGAACAGTCAGTTGGTTCTTTAGCCATGATTTGACGATCAAAGCAGCTAGTGCCGATCCACCCATTCCTGACACGACAACACGGGTAATCTGACGATGATCATTTTCACCGTTATTTACTGTGGCGTCGAATCGCGTCTGCCCATATTGTTGTGCGGCAACCTGTAGTGCGCCATGTGGATCACGCTGGCCAATCACGTTCAAATCATCTAACATTTCGCTCCCTCTATTGTTCGATTTACTTGCGAGTTTTACTGTTACTATGATACAGTATTTATTAAAGAAGCATAAGTATTAATATCAGGGGTGGGCATGGATATTCAACCGCAAGCGCAACAATCAATTAGTGATGACCAAGAATTAGCGAAGGTTTTAGCTGGTATTAACCAGCAGGCCGACGACGTAGCTGATGCACCAGCAGAAGTGGAAGCAGTTGACGTTCCAACTCCTCCCGCGCCAGAAGTACCAGATGAAATCGCATTACCAACACCAGTTGTGGCAATGCCTACAGTATCTGGCGATTTGGATGCAATCAAAAAAGACGCTTTAAGCGAACTTCGGCCGCTTGTCGATAAGCTCGACGTTACCCCAGAAGAAAAATTTGATACGTATCTATTGCTACTACGATCAACAGACGATCAATCATTGATCAGTCCCGCATTTGCCTCTGCACGTGTGATTACCGACGAAGCACGACGTGCTCAGGCCCTCCTTGATATCATCAAGGAGATTGACTACCTATCTGGCGCTGCGCAGCCCGCTGCGTAGTCCAAGGTTACCTCCACTAAAATACCCGCGAATTTCGCGGGTATTTTTATATATGAAAAACCCCGCACCGCTATGCGATACGGGGACACCAGCGAACTGATGATTTTTCCATTACGAAAGGATTATTTGATGTCCCGGTACTTGTCCAGGATAGAAGCGGTTTCCGGATCGATTGGCGCCGCTCGTAGCTCGGCTAGCTCGCGTTCCAATTCACCGTTCTGCTGCTGAACAGTTCTTAGCTCCAGCTGCAGGCGGGTGATTTCCGCATCCTTCGCTTTGCCGGCAGCACCCAGGATTTCAATCTGCCCATCAAGATGTTTCAGCACCTTTGCAAGCTCCGCCATCTTGGCGCTCGGCGAAGTTACCTCAATCTCAACTTCCGACTCTTCAGCTTCGGCTTCGACAGCTGGATTTTCCGATACCTCTACCTCGTCGGTAGCCTCATCAGATGATCCCGCCGAAGACAAGACCTCGTCAAGCATCGCTTGCGTAACCTTGGTGACCGTCATCACGACGGTCGACTGGAAACGAGGCATCCTTGGTTCGTCGTCGACTTTGGGCGCAAACCCTAGATTA
>JAQGGY010000021.1 GCA_028289095.1 Candidatus Saccharimonadota bacterium | reverse complement strand
GTGTTCGTTCCTAAACTATCTTGCAAGCGCTGCCAGGCGTCTGCAGGTACTGCAGGTCCGTAATCGCGCACACCTAACCGAATCCTTTTGCCAGCATCATGCACGCGTGCACGCAATTGGACAGGTTCTGATGAATCAGTATAATGCAGCGCATTATCACCAAAATTCAGCATGATACGTCGCAGTAAATCATAGTTAGCGACGACCAGCATCGACCGCTGATGGCTCGCGACCTGTATTTGCCGTCCACGTGCTGCGTATAACGGTGACAATTCGTGCGCAACTTCTTCACACAGCTGCTGGGGATTGATAGGCTGCAAGTCAAACATGCTGTCTTCTAGTCGTGACGAACGCGATAAGTCCGTCGTCAGCCGCAGGGCGCGCTCACTGGTTAAAATAATTTGCCGCAATACTCGATCGCGCTCGGCCGCATCTACTTTTCCCGCTTCAAGTCCCAGCGCTAGCTGGCGAACTAGCGAAAGTGGAGATTTCAGCTCGTGAGCTGCAGTCACCAAAAAAGGCAGGTCACCCGAAAGTAACCCACCTTGTCCAAAATTCGTCTGACCCTCGCTACCCTTCATACTCCTTCTAGTTTAGCATGGAAGACGAGGATGTTCGACCATAGTCAAACTAATGCAAAACCTGCCAATTTAGGCTGATGATCCGAGAAGATCAGAATAGCCTGGGCCGAACGAGGGGTATCCGTAAATACACCGAGTGAGAACTGGGTTATTCTGGCTACTCGGGCGCAGCGTAAATGTAGGTTCTGTATTGGTCTGACTATAATTATTGGTTGAAATTAATCGTCTTGATAATGTTTTCAAAATCTGGCTTGAACGTGTCTGCGTCGGTACGTAGTGTAACCGTTTTGTCGCGTATCTTTAGAATAACGGCAGCACCACGAATATCCTTGGTAAAGTTACCATCGAAACGGATACCACTGTTGCCGTTCGCAGAAAAACCACCACTTCGTAAATCACCCTTTTTGATACGTGCATCGTATTGTTTAATAACCTTGTCATAGTCTGTTTGCTCGATTGTCACGCGCAAACTGAATTGCTGCTTGTCGCTGACCGGAGGAGCGGTTACGGGATTAAGATATGATTCGTAGGTACCACCTTCGGTGACATCTTGCGCAATGTAAACGCTCCAGGTTTTTGGATAATCAAATGTTAAGCGTCCGTAATCGTCAGGGCCGACGAATTGGCGGTTTGGTTCTTTTTCACGTTCAGCAAACTTTGCTGATTCGATATCGGCCTGCTCTTTTCGGGCTTCGGCAACGGCAAGGTCAATTTTGCCATCAACATTCGTTTTTTGTTCAGTGTAATTTGAATACGCCCAAATAGCCGCTGATCCTGCTGCTAGAAAAAGTATACCCAAAAGAATAATTGCAATTAATGATCCGCTAACGGCACCATTTTCATTTATACGTTTAAGGTTATGCATGAGATGTATTATACTTACGCTTCATCTGTCTGTAAAGGCGTAAACCGATACAGGTAATATGCGCCGACCTTTTTGACGGGCGTTTGACCCGGGACAACAAATCCATAACTAATAAATGCAAGTGTTTTTTTCAACCGCTTCGCCTCATCGGCTACTTTTTTTGCCATTTTCGTAATGTCACGCGATTCACCAAAAACATACACAACTGTCGTTTCCGGCGGTAACCGCACAAACCAAAAGTCCGCAAGGCACGTTTCAACTAATGGCTGCCGTCGTGACAGCATTTGTGAAATCACGACCAATACTGGATTTAATTCGTAGCCGATTGCCCTAGCCTGGCGTTTGGCCGCTTCGCGCAGTACGATCCCATCCCCCGAACCTATGTCCACCAGTACATCCTTTGCGCTTAGTCGGTATAATTCGTCAAATGCTTTTGCCAATTCTTTTTTACGACTAGGTACGTATGGGGCGCCGCGAAAAACGACAAATCCGAAAATAACGACAACTGCAAAAAGCAGCCAAAACCACGTCATTACTCGGCCTCGTTAAATTTCTTTTTTACGACTGTAATGCTATTTTTCATCGCCAGTAAATCTGCCTCTATTTCACTCGCTAGTTTTTCCGCTTCAGCAAATTTATCTAATGCTTCTTCCAACTCAAAATCATCACTATCAAACCACTCGACGAGCTCGTTTAATTTGATTGTTTTTTCTGAAATACTTGTACTATTTTTTTCTGGCATGTTGAACCTCCGCTGTTATTACTATATCGCTTTTTTCAATTTCAATAATGTTCCCTGGCGCAATCTGACCGCGAACCAATGCATATCCCCGCGTGAGTACTTTGCGCGGATCTAATTCGGCTAGCACCCGGCGCAACGCGTCCAGCTGATCTTGCTGACGTGTGTGCCGGCGGTCGATCGCAACGATAACATCTGACAGTTGCGCACGGACGCCCAGTATTTTATTATCGATCGCCTGCTCGGTACGCGGCAACAAAGATTGCACTTGTCGCCTGACGGCACGGATAACCTCGGATCGGTCGGGGACTAAAATCTGGGCCGCGTTACTAGGAGTGGCTGCCCGTACATCCGCAACCATATCAGCCAAGCTTACATCTACCTCGTGTCCGACACCTACTAATGTTGGAATGCGACTGGCCGCAATTTCTCGGACCAATAGTTCATCGTTAAATGCTGACAAATCATCGGCACTACCGCCACCACGGATAATCACTATCACTTCAGGTAATGATTCCTGCGAGTTAAAATATTTCAACGCCTGAATCATTTGGTCCGGCGCACCTGCTCCTTGTACTTGCACGGATGCGACGTCAATTTGCAAACCGCCCCATCGATCATCAAGGATTTTAACAAAGTCTGCATACCCTGCTGCCTGCACGCTACTAATCACCGCGACATGATGCGGCAACCCAGGCAGTGCACGTTTGCGTTCGACAGCAAACAAACCTTCCTTGTCGAGTTTTTCGCGTAATAATTCAAAACTTTTTTTCAAACTACCTTCACCGCTTGGGCGAATCGCCCGAACTGTCAGACTGAATTTGCCCCACTGTGTCAATTTTGGCGTTGCCGTGATAATTACTTTCATGCCGTTTTCGATCGGCACACGCAATTGCCATACCGTCATGAAACAGTTGACGCTTCCGCTGGCATCTTTGATATCGAAAAAGACATATTTTTCTTGATTGACTTTAAAACTGGCGACTTCACCCTCGACTTCAACACCCGGATACGCATATTCGAGTGTTTGATTTGTTAGCGCAATAAAGTCGCTAACTGTTAATCGGGGGACGTTTTTTTCCATATTTCATAATCGCATGTTGATAAAATAAATAACCCAGACCAATCGTGCCAATCAACAAAATAACACGTGTCAGAACAATACCCGCAATCGCCGTGCCCTGAGCCAAGCCAGCCAGCGCCAAAAATGCCACCATAATCGCCTCGTACGCCCCTGCCCCACCCGGAGTGATGACAAAGAATCCTGCGACCGACGCTACGCCATACGCTATCAATATCGGTGCAGGATTAACCGGCACACCAAGTGCCCAGAATGTAATCAGGAATAGTGACACGTCGGCTGCGTTAAACAATAATCCCCACAAAAACGGCTTGATCAATATGCGTTTATCAGTATTCAGCGCCAAATAATCTTTGTGCAGTTCATCAAAAAACATATTCACTCTGTCTTGTTTCAAAAGCTGCTTTTTACGGCCAAATGTCACTTTTCTAACAATTCTATTCGCTGTCCGTACCGTCCACCCAGCAAACCAAGTCATTCGCTTCGTACTACTCATCACAAACATCGCCGTAATGATCACACCTATCATACCCGTTGCTAGAATCGAGCTAACCAAGATAATCCATCGGTTAATCCCACCGTCAATCGTCACCACTAATACAGCGAGCGATAGTAACGCGATAAACGCTGCAAAGCCCATTGAATAACGCACCACCTGCGCCATTGTCGATTTACTAGGTGAAACACCGTACCCACCTAAACGCCAGCCCATATAGGAGACACCACTCACTCCACCACTAGGCAGTACATGATTTACAAAATTCATTTCAAGTGACATTCGCGCCAATCCGAACGGTGATATATTATCAATAGATTTTTTTTGACGCAGGTACGAGAACATCATTTCCCCGCCAGCGTAATAGACAAGTAACTGGCCGGGAATTAGCAATAATAAAATCCAGATGTTTACTTGTTCAAGTAATTTCCATGCATGAAATAATTCGGTACGCGAAAAATAAATGATAACGGCAATCAAAACTAGTGTTATTGTACTCAGCCACGCGCGAAAACTCATATAACTAGTATATACTAATGGATATGTATATTGCGATTTTAGGACGACAACCAGCACTCGGCATGGCCGAGCTTGAACATTTATATGGTGCGACGAACACCCATTGGTTTTCGGACCAAACCGCAACCGTTAAAACTGACTCGCTTTCAATCGAACGATTAGGCGGCACACAAAAGGCCGGCCGCGTCGTCATTGAACTGCCCGCTAGCGATTGGCACCGCGTCAGTCAAAAAATCGTCCAGGCATATGTCCAGGCATGGTCGGGTGTCGAAGGTAAAATCACACTTGGCATCAGCGTCTACGGATTTGACCTTGATGGCCGCGAAGTCCAAAAAACCGGCATCATCCTAAAACAAAAACTAAAAAAGAACAATGTCAGCCTGCGATTAATTCCCAATACAGAAGCAGTCCTCAATACCGCAACTGCTCATCATAATAAACTTGGTTTATCTGATAACAAAGTCGAACTAATTGTCGTCAAAGGCGGAAACGGTAAAATTATCGTTGCCGAAAGTACCGGTGCTCAAAACATTACTGCCCTTGCCCGCCGCGATCAAGAGCGCCCAAAGCGCGACGCATTCGTCGGCATGTTACCACCTAAACTCGCGCAGATGATGATCAATATGACTGTCGAAGCAAACACGACACCAATCCGCATCCTTGACCCTTTCTGCGGCACGGGTGTGATACTACAGGAAGCAGCCCTTATGAATCACGCCGTCTATGGCACTGATCTAGCAGAAAAAATGGTCAAATATTCCCAAGCCAACCTAGAATGGCTGGCTGACACACATCACCTAACAATTGATGCAACCGTTCATGGTGGCGACGCAATGGACACCACGTGGAAAGCTCCTGTCGATGCTGTCGTCTGTGAAAGCTACCTTGGGCAGCCGTTTAGCGCCCCACCTTCCCCAGCAAAATTAGACGATGTTCGTAAAACCTGCAACTACATCATCAGCACATTCCTAAAAAATATCGGAACGCAAATTGAACCCGGCACGCCACTATGTGTTGCCGTTCCAGCTTGGAAAAGTACGAACAATGATTTTACTCACCTGCCACTCGTCAACCAAATTGAATCGCTTGGCTATACACAATATGAGTTCAAAAACATTCAGCCGAAAGAACTACTCTACTACCGCGAAGACCAAATCGTCGCCCGCGAACTACTTGTTTTAATAAAGAAATAAAAAAGGCCAGAGCCCCATAAGAGGATCTGGCTGTTCGTCAGATCATTATGGGGACCTGACAACCCGACTGAGCTACTTTACCTCGTATTTACACCAACCATTCTTGCCAACGTATTTTCGATCCTGTTCTTTCCACACGATCGTAGTTATCGGGGCCTGCCAACAGGCCGTACCTGCATCCACGTCAGCCGTAGTCGGATGACGATCAGGGTGCGATGGCACACTTGCAATCGGATCAGGTTGTACGTCACCGTTGGACTGTGGCGTACAACCAACGACAGACAAACTCGCTATCAGCACTACAGCAGCACATAAACCGCTTGTATTAGTAAGTACAGACATGACCTTACTCCTCAATATAGAAAAATCAGACACTTTGTCTAAAGATATCCTAGTACCATAATGCGATTGTGTCAACGATGGTAACTCGCGATAGGAAAAGCCAGGCTCCCGTAAGAACCTGGCATGCGCTAGGTCATTTTGGGGACCTGGCTTACCCAGTGGGCTATATGCCGTTACATGTGTTCGGATCGTTTGGATCGAACGTTGGAACCGCAACACCCTGATTGTTCTGGACTAATCGATTCCAGAACTCCTTTGACGCACTTGTAACACCTTCGGCGATAGGTGTCATTCGGAACTTGCAGTAGAACGCCTTCAACTCTGCAACCTGTTCATCCAGCGACTTTGTCATGTCGATATTGATTGGCGGAACCGTTGGAACGCCGATTGAAGGTGGCGTTACCGTCACGGGCTGACCGTTACAGCCAGCCAATACCACGATAGATACAAATCCGACAGCTATCGTTGACGTCAGTCGACGCCATGATTGCGCAAACATTGCTACTCCTTTAGTAGTGCTGACAATGACCTGCTCTTATATAATTTCACCATTATTAGACATAGTCAACAAAAAGGAAAAGCCAGGTTCCTTATAAAAGAACCTGGCTGACTGCCCGGTCATTATGGGGACCTGAGCTTTACCCTTATTACTGTTTACCGCGTCAGTTCGTCACATACCTTTGCTTTTTCTTTTTCAGCAATTTCTGGATGCGGCAAATTCCCTACCGACCATTCTTCACATGACTTTTTAATCAATGCGGAGATATCGGCACCAACGACTCCACAAGGTACGACTATCGTCCCCTTGTTGGTCGTGACGTTCATCTTTCCATTTTCACACACTGACACTTTAACGCTGCCTGTTGATGAGTCGACAGCCACATCGGATTTATCGCTACTCACATCCAGTGTAATGCCACCAACGTTGCCGCTGACGCCATCTTCACCAACGTATAGATTAATCCCGTCGCCTA
>JAQGGY010000015.1 GCA_028289095.1 Candidatus Saccharimonadota bacterium | reverse complement strand
GGCTGATAGCCGATGGCGACCATCGACATGACTAGCAAGAATACACCAGAATACGCTGCTATGGTAGTTGATTTTGGGCCACCCTTTACGCCTTTAGCGTTAAAAGCATTACCGGCAACAAACATTGTTTGTCTCAACTGAGCAGTTTTCGCTTGAGCAAAGCTCATTGCGTTTTGATGATTACGAATTATCGTTCTCCTGCCGTCTGCATTGCTGCAAAGGCGTCTACCTTACTCTGTCTTACTTCTCGCAAATAGAACGGGATACGCTGTCGACCTTAAAATTAATTAATATTAGATAAAAAGCTGTTTCGGTATCCGTGCGACATTTATTGGTAGGCTCACTTATGATTCAGACTTCCCACTCGCATATCCTGTCAAAGACGGATATTTAGTAGCTAAGTCACAAATGTGCTAGTACCATATTAGCAATTCTTGTAAATTATGTCAATATATTTTATAAGTAGCGTACTTTGTCAACCCTACGGGAGTGAACACTTGTACGAACAATGTTTCGCGATATTTGCTTCATGCTCTTCATTAGTAGTGGCAAAATACGTTTTTTCATCATCACCGCTAAGGAAAAAGCTGTAATTACCTGGCGCAGGTGATGTGACCGCCAATAAGGCGCTGATACCAGGGGACGAGATTGGCCCAGGAGGCAAACCAGCGACTTTGCGGGTATTATACGGAGAGTTAAGTTCATGTGTCCGCGCGACACCTTCCTTATCAGCAGCATAATGATAGGTAACATCAGAACCCAGTGTGCCTCCCTCTCGGTAACGCTTTAAAAAGACCTGGGCAACCTGCTTTTGATCCGCTTCTGTTGGAACTTCACGTTGAATGATAGATGCAAGCGTAATACCTTCATATAATGTAAGATCCTGTGCTTTATATAAATCGACGAGCTTTTCACTTCGTATCTGTGTTTCGAATTCTTCGAATGTACGCGCCAGTATCTGTTTAACGGATGAGCCGCTGACGATTTTATATGTTTGACCGTAGATATATCCTTCTAAATCAGCAGAATCAGGCTTGTCGTTGAATAATAGTGGAAAATCTGACTTGTATGATGCATTAAATGCCTCGGTAATTTCATCATCAGAATATCCTAGCTTTAACAACACCTGACGATGTGACGGCGTTTTATCTTTCTCAGTCGAAGCTATATTTAACGTTGCCCCAGGATAAAAAGTAATATCAAACTGTTCGGCATATCCCGCAATAAGGTTTTCGACCAAATTACCGACGGAATCGGCTGGCGACAAACTATAACTGCCGGCTTTAAACTGACCACGGACGTTATGCAGACGAGTGTAGATATCGAAAGCAATTTTGCTACGAACCACACCCTTATCCTGCAGCAGTTCACCAATTTGAGCGACAGAGCTACCTGTGGCAATCGAAATATTCACACGCTTCGCTTCATCTGATGAAACAGGTCGGAGAGCCATCATATACCAGACGACAAGCGTAGCACATAGCAACACGATGCCCGATATAATAATAAGTGCTAATTTGCCGTGAGATTTGCGCGGCGGAGTCGTATCGATAATATCTTCACTTGGTGATGGGGTCAATTGCGGTTGATCCTGTAGGGGTGCAGGATTTTCCGTAGGCGCAATTGGCGCAGACGCCTCGGGTTGAGGTTGCATTTGAGGTTGCGGTGGTACTACAACGGGTGGTGTTGGTGGTCGCGGGGGGATAATATCATTGTTCATGCGCTCTGCTCCATAAAATCTTGTAAAATCATTGCTGCAGCCAACGCATCAATGTCGCCTTTCACGTAGGGCTTTTTATATGATTGCAGCCGTTGCTCGGCCAGCACACTCGTCAACGATTCGTCCTGGAACACCAGCTTGGGTGCAATATCTACTAACTGTTTTGAAAATTCTTCGACATATGCCGTTTGGGCGGTCGCTTCGCCTGATTGATTGCGTGGATATCCCACAACGACGACATCCGCCTTTTCCTGCAATACAATGTGGGTAATTCGTTCTAGCTCACGTCCGTCCGTTTCTATCGTATCGAATGGAACGGCGATACGCACACCGCTATCACCAACAGCAACGCCGATTCGTTTTTCGCCCACATCTAGTGCGACATACGATCTATTTTGACTCATGCAATCTAAACTCTACATTGATCTTTTTGACATCATTTGGCGCAGTATTAACCCAGAATGGCCAGAACTTTACATCAACGCTATCGACACCTTGAATTGCCTCTAGGCTAGACTGAATTTCGCCGTATCGTTTACCCTTCGAAGATTCTTTGATCGTAGAATCTTCAATCTTGGGACCAATCTGCGCAGTTGCAACAATGCTTGCAGTAAAGCCAGTTTCTATACCATTAACGTTCGTGAAGGTGACCTTGTCAGCGCCGTTATCGTAGGTGCGCTGGTCTTTTATACCTTCTAATTGTTTGGCAAAATGCGCGTCTAAGTAATCATTTAATTCGTTCTTGTCGACACCGCTAAGGCTATAGGTAACTTCGCTTGTGAGTTTTGGCTTTACGCCGGCTGCAACTTCTTGATCAAGCGCAGGAGTAGAGACAGGTCCACTATCAGATGCCTTGTAGCTTTGATCGACCACTACGACATCCTTACCTAATTTCGTTCGAAGCTCTTTTTTTACTGCCTCTATATCTTGAACTTTCAACTGCTCTGTTGCTTTTTGAATATCAGTCGCAGAGACAACCTTTGCCTGTCGCTTGCTACCACCAGCAACATCCGTAGATGCAACCGCTCGTAGATATTGACCCGCACTATTCGTGTGCCCAGCGACACTGAACTGCGTACCGTTTGATACGTTCGATTCCGTGCCGATTGCTGATGCGCTAATTGGTGTTGCAGCAGAAATACCAGGATTACATCCAGATAGGAAGCTGCCAGACGCAGCAGGAACAGTAGCAGCAGCCTGTGTGACATATGTAATACTGTTCGCCGTTAGTACTGTCCCTGATGGTATGGTTTGTGCCGTCTCACTTTCACAGTTACGAAAAACCACTTGGCCTGTCGCCTTTTCGCCGACATCTTTTGTACCTGTAGCCTCAAATTCAACGCTGGCAGTTTTTTTCGTTTGCTGAGTAGCTGTCTTGAGCGTATTCGCAACTAAGTCGGTTTTCAGGTTATCACCAAGCGTGACATTATTATTAACGGACGAATCAGATGTACGCGCCGTAATTTGAACAGTTGCACGTGGCGCAAAAAATAGCGCCCAAACTAGGAATCCGATTAATAAGACGCCCGCGGCAATAATAATGATAAGTTTTTTGCGGAAATCACTAAAATTCGGCACCTTGATGCCACTTTTCGTGCGCACCTTGCCCGGTAATTGACCTGGCGCTGGCGGCAATGCCCGCCCAGGAATCGTTTCAGCTGCATTTTCGTCGATTGCCGAATCTACGGCAGGATTGTTGACAGATACAACCTGTAGTGGCGTCGCGCTTGTAGCGGCTGCCAATTCACCGATAGGCAGCTGAGAGCCGT
>JAQGGY010000010.1 GCA_028289095.1 Candidatus Saccharimonadota bacterium | reverse complement strand
GGCTAGCAGGTGATGGAGAATCTGCAGTCGAAAACGTATCATTTTACAAGAACGGTAATTTTGTTGATTTGTGCCGTGGCCCTCATGTTACTAATACGAAAGACGTCGGCGCGTTCAAATTAATGCGCGTTGCGGGTGCGTATTGGCGCGGCAAAGAAACTAATCCACAGATGCAGCGACTTTATGGCGTGGCGTTTGAAACTCAGGAAGAGCTCGATACATATCTAGTTATGTTAGAGCAGGCGAAACTTCGTGATCATCGTAAACTAGGCAAAGAACTTGATTTATTCGTTAGCTCGCCGCTGATTGGTGGTGGATTGCCGCTATTTACGCCTAGAGGCACTATTCTGCGTGATAAGTTGAACGAGTACGCGCAGTCTTTTCGCCTAGACGTCGGCTATCAAAAGGTATGGATTCCGCATATTGCAAAAATCGATACTTACAAGACATCCGGGCATTTCGAAAAGTTCCCCGAACTGATGCGATTTACTTCGACGGAATCTGGTGATGAATTAGCACTAAAGCCTGTTAACTGCCCACACCATACGCAGATTTTCGCCGCGCGTCCACGTAGCTACCGAGACTTACCTCAAAAGTATCTTGAAACAACGACCGTTTACCGTGATGAAAAAAGCGGTGAATTGGGCGGCCTAAGCCGTGTCCGTGCGATTACCCAAGACGATTCACATGTTTTTTGTACGCCAGAACAGGTAGAAGGCGTGTTTGCCGAATTAATTAAGGCGGCTCAGGTTATGTACGAGCAGCTAGGATTGAAGCTTTCTTTGCGGTTATCTTTCCGCGATGACGAAGGTAAATACCTAGGCGACCTTGATCTATGGGAACGAGCCCAGACGTCAATCGAGGATTTGGCAAAGCGCTTCGAGTTAGAGTACGAAGTTGGCATAGGCGAAGCGGCGATTTACGGTCCAAAGATGGACTTTATGGCTATCGACGCGCTTGGGCGCAAAATGCAACTCGCAACCGTACAGCTAGACTATGCTCAACCAGAGCGATTTGAGCTGGAGTATATAGATGCAGACGGGCAGACGAAACGTCCTGTGATGATTCACTGCGCGCTACTTGGATCAATCGAGCGGTTCCTTAGTGTCTTTATCGAACACACTGGCGGCTGGTTCCCATTGTGGGTAGCCCCAGAACAAGTCCGTATTTTAACGATCAATGACACAGTGTTAGATTATGTGGAAGAAATCGAACAAGTGCTTGCCGGTATCGTGCTAATGCGCCCGATTAAATATAATGAGCTACGCTTTACTCGGGATGATCGTAACGAAAGCTTAGGCAAGAAAATCCGTGAAGCAACCAACTGGAAGATTCCAGTGCAGTTAATCGTTGGACCGCAAGACAAAGAAGCGCGTGAAGTCAGTGTTCGTACGCAAGTTGGTGAAGAAAAAGTTCCACTTGATAACCTAGCGGATTATCTGACGAGCCTATAAATGAAACGGCTGATAATTGGGGTCGACTGCGATGATGTATTGGTTGATTGCACGTACTATATCGTCAAAAAGTACAATGAATTATACAGTACAAATGTGCATGTAGAAAACGCGCATGCATCTGACATTGCAGAATGGGGTATTGATGACCGGGCAGAAATTCATCGGCGCATCGATGCTATACAGCTATCGGATGAGTATGCCAAGTTAATACCTTCGGACACGGTGGTAGCTATTGTGCATCAGCTTGCCAAGCAGCACGAACTTCACCTTATTACCGCACGATCAGAAGCGATAATGGATGTTACGAATCGTATGTTGGACAGCTATTTTCCTGGGTGTTTTACGACCGTCGAGCATGTGGGGCGGGTGCGATCAAAAGGCGATGTTTGTCAGTCTATTAACGCTGATGTCTTAATAGATGATCACGCCCGTCACATGCATGATGCGCATGAAAAAGGTGTCCAATATTTATTATGGTTTGGTCGTTATGAATGGCAGGATGACCAAATAGTACCCGACAGTGCCGTACGTTGTGGGGATTGGCTAGATGTACACAAGGAGATTGACCGAATTGCCCGAAAGTAATTTCAGACAAGATGTCTACCGCATAATGGCGGATTTGCCAGATGGTAAACTGACGACTTACGGAGATTTAGCTGCGCTCGCAGGGCACGCGAATGCGTCGCGAATTGTCGGGGGGATTGCTCATTATGGACCGAGCGAACTACCATGGCATCGTTTAGTTAATAGATTTGGTGGATTGGCGGCAGGATTTCCTGGTGGGCGAGAAGTGCAGCAACAATTACTCGCGAATGAGGGTATCACCTGCACAAATTTTATTGTCGATAATTTTAAGGAGCAAAGATGGCGGCCCAAAAAATAAATACATTACCGCTTGTTGTTATTGCCGGTCCGACGGCTAGTGGCAAAACCTTGCTTGCAATCGAGCTCGCCGAAAAATTTGGTGGTGAAATTATTTGTGCTGATTCCCGTACGATATATAAAGGCATGGATATTGGAACGGCAAAACCAACTGCGCAGGAACGGGCGCGTGTCCCGCACTGGGGGCTAGACTTGGTAGAGCCAAATCAACGTTATACGGCTTCAGATTTTAAGCAATATGCTGAACAAAAAATTGGCGAAATACGTGCTCGGGGGCACATTCCATTTTTAGTCGGAGGGACTGGCTTATATATAGATGCTGTAATTTTTAATTATCAATTTGGGACTGAATCGGATCCTGCGTTGAGGGCGGAACTCGAAATTTTGACGCTTAAAGAGCTACATGAATATTGTATTAGCAACAACATAAAGCTTCCAGAAAATGAAAAAAATCGGCGATACGTCGTTCGTGCAATTGAGCAAAATGGTCAGTCTACCTCTAGAAATTCTGAACCAATAAGTATGAGCATTATTGTAGGAATAACCACAGAAAGAGGCGTCCTACGATCAAGGATTGAAAAAAGGATTGAACAACTATTACAGGATGGTGTTGTGGGCGAGGCAATTTTGTTGGGCAAAAAGTATGGTTGGAATAGCGAAGCGATGACAGGAAATATCTATCCACTTGTGCGTAAATACATTGAAAATGAGATGTCGATTGACGAAGTAAAGGCAAATAGTACAACAGCTGATTGGCGTCTAGCGAAGCGACAATTGACGTGGCTAAAGAGGAATCACTTTATTGAATGGCGAACTCTTGATGATGCCTACGCGTATCTTGCCGAGCGCCTCGTCAATGAATAAAAGGTGTGGTATGATGAGAACACGAAACTTATTCTAGGCAGGGAAATGATTGACGCACTATTTGGTTCAAAAACTCGGGTAAAATTACTACACCTATTCCTGAACAATCCAGGTAAGGCATTTTATGTCCGGGAAATTACGCGTCTAATTGATGAACAAATAAATTCCGTTCGACGTGAACTTTCAAATATGCTTGAAGTAGGCATTATTACCAGCGCTAGCGCAGACAATAAACTTTATTATGAAATCAACCAGCGGTATGAATATTTTGTCCCTTTTCGTGCTATTTTTGCCGATGAAC
>JAQGGY010000075.1 GCA_028289095.1 Candidatus Saccharimonadota bacterium | reverse complement strand
ACTCATCGCCACAAGTCTTGAAGTAGAACGCATGACACACTTGATCAAAGAATTACTTCTCCTTACTCGTATTGAGAACGACGAAAAATTACAGAACGTAACGGTTATTGACTCAAATGACTTGATGCATAAAGTTTTAAGCCTGTACAAAAATGCCGCCTTAGCAAAACAAATTACATTTAGTAGTGATTTAACAAATTTTCGATTTCCTGGCAATCAAGACCTTTTAGTAATTGCACTTGGAAACTTGCTTGATAATGCGATAAAGTTTTCATCCTATAACAGCTCTGTGGATCTAGCGGTGCGTAAAATAGGGAATAAAATTGAGTTTACCTTCATTAATTCTGGCGTTACTATACCCACTGAAAAATTAACACACCTATTTGAGCGTTTTTACCAAACTGAAATTAATCATTCGATACATGGATATGGCTTAGGTTTAGCAATAACGAGACAGATTATTAAATTACATCATGGGAATGTCGATATTACTTCAAATAACAGCATAACAACCGTTAAAACTAGCTTCCCTTTAAATCATGTAAACTAGCAGGATCCCCTAAGATAGAGGGGGAAGTTTTTTGACCATCATAGTCCAACAAACAGAAGAATATCTTCGGATAGGCTATCGTATTAGTCACCTTTTAAGGCGCAGCCCTCAAAAAACCATCCTCTTTTGCTTGGGCTTCCGTACAATAATACCCCTTAAAAAACGCGCCTTCGCCTGGCGCTGAGTAGCGCCTATTATCCGGTGGATAAAAAACTTGGCCACTCGGGGCCGTACTAGCGATTAACGGCTGCTGTACGCCGCATTTTGCATACATGTATGCATATCCGCCCCACCCGCTCGCAATTAGATACATAACGATAGCACCAATACCAAGCGCAATAAAAATATACTTCAGCCACGCAGGCAGTATAGGTTTTTTATCGTCAATCGCTTCATCGTCGATCGGCGTTTCATCAATTGGTACTTCTTCCATTCCCCTATTATAGGTGAAAGTAGATCAAAGTATAAGAGATACATATCCGTAGGGAAAAGCGTCGATATGGTAATTAGATTATTCGCTAATCTTTATGATCAATAAAGTAATTCTTGTCATGACCCAGCAGTTCGGCAATGCGCTCCAGATCATGGACATCTAATTCTTCCCGGTTGCGGGTAACCGCGACGAACAGATCCCGCCTGGCAGCTGAAAGGTTAACTTTCTTTTTGTAGTGTTCTAGTCGCGCAACCTCATTTTGATATGCCTGGATAATATCACTGGCGACATACCCAAGCCTTTCAGCAGGAACATTTTGGGCAGACGGATGCTGTACGATACTTTCACGCAAGGCACCAGCCGACTGATCCTTACTTAGCAAGAACAATGTACCCTGTGCGAGCGCCTGGACGTGGCTAGCGGGCTGTATATCCCTAGGGTCGATACCTGATATGATCTTGTCCAGGACACGGCCGTCATCGGTCTCGTCGATGCCCTCATAATAATCTTCAATAGGCCGGACATCTCCGTCAAGAATAAAGTTTTTGCCACCTAAGCGTTCTATCATACCCTATATATAGCAGTCACCTCTGTAAAAAGTCAACAAGTCATCAAAAAAGCCCCTTAGGACGATTTGCGCATCCGCTGGGGCTAGTTTGGCACCTGTTTGTTTGATACTACTGTATCACCAAACGTGCTAATGTTTCAAGATTATTTTTTCTTTGAAATTGTAAGGAAACCGTTGCGTGGGTTTTCTTTAACTTCGCGGTCTTCTGGTAGGTCAGTAGGTTGACCCTTCGCGTTCTTTTCTACCTTTGCAAAAAAGAAAATTGTCTGTGGTTTGCCGCCACGTAGTGTTACTTCTGTGCTGTGCAAGTAGTAAGTGATACCCTTCGAGTTTGTGTGCTTGTATGCCATAAAGTTTTTATACCTCCTATTAGCGATTTACATTTGCTAGCGTACCGCCTCTAATCGGCGGTGTCAATATTTAAATACCCCTATAATGCCGTTTTAATAGCAGTTGTAGAATCAGCAGGCCAAGCAGACGAGCAATAATCATAACAATTATCGCTATACAGATGAGGACGGACCACCCTGCAAAATCTGGCGACCAAAGTGGAGCTGAAAAGCTATATCGGTACAGTTCGGTGCTTGGCAATTGCGCTTTCTCGATAGGACCTGCAGACGGTGGATATTTGGCCAGCTCATCTGCAAAACACTGCACGTACGCTGGTGACCACGCATCAAATCGCGGCCGACAGACGGCTTCAGCCTCGGCATTAATGTTGATGCCGGAATTGTTACTTTGCTTGGCGGTATCGACGACTTTTTGGGCGTCACGGCGGTATTGCCCCTCTAGATAAATCGGCCCAGTCTCGGTGTTCATATGAGTAGATACATATCGTTGTAAATCATACAATCTATTTTGCGTTATAGCGCTGTCAAAGGGTTCGGCCGTTGACTTGTCGGCTGTCAAAACCGCGTTGCGCCGTTCAGCCATACCGATATTATTCAGACGCAAAAAGGTCGCTGCCACAAAGCACATTAGCAACAGCAGCACTAATAATTGCCACGTTTTAATCCGTTGCAATTGCTTGATGCTTTTTCTAACGTGTCGCTTGTCTGCCACTTAAAATTATCCCACCTCGTATACTGTCACTATTGTAGCATGAGCGTTATTTTCGGTAGAGAGGAAACTTTGGCATAGCAATAATCAGGACGATGACAGCGGCGGCATAAAAGAATATCTGCATAGCGAGCAAATCGTTCGCCACAAACAGTAATAACATGAATAATCCGCCAGCAACAGCAGCGCCGAAGCTAGCGGTGATTTCCATACAAGCCAAGTACGTAATACGGTGGCCAGACAGGTCAGCCGTATCGAACATACCCCTCGTGAAAGCCATCGCATACCCTGTCGTTGCACCTTCGTTAGCAACGTTAATCGCCGCAGCTGCCCCAACGCTACCAGCAAACGGTCGCACCAGATGCACTAGCGCATCAGCAATCACAGAAAAGCGCAGTAATTCCCCGCCACGTCGGTTATCTATCAACTTTCCAAATACATACGATGCGGCAAGTGCGGCAATAATTACCACCGATAGCAGCGCGCCCATTTTGGCGTACACCTCGTTGGTGCCCGTACCAATGATGATCACCGCCACGTACAGTATCCAAACGGTACCAGAACTAACAAAATCGAAGCCAACTCCCGTATTGGCAACCAAACTGCGCCAGGTCAATCGCCAAGGGAATCCCTTAAAGACAAGTTTTTGCCGCGACTTAGGAGGTTCACCGGTATGAAATAGCGGAACGGCGGCCACAGCGAATAATGCAGCAGCCACCCACATCGTCGATTCTGGGCCCATCGCGAACGCCAGCAAGCCACCAATAAATGGACTCAGCCCGGTCGCAATCTTTTCTATCATGTTCATATATGCAATTTCTTTGCCAGCATGCTCAATACTCTTCACCTTAGAAAAATCAATAGCATAACATAGGCTGTAAAGCGTTGCAGACATACACTGTAGGATACCCGTCGCGGCAATCGCTGGTATGCCCCACTCTGGTACAAAGGTAAATATTGCCATGGCAGGAATATATAGCAGATTTGATAATAAGATGCCGTGCTTCGGACCAAATTTTGACGCGTACTGCGCTGCAGGAAAAACCGTTGCGATTTTAAAGACATAATACAGCGTCCAAAACGTCGCAATGAATAGTATGCTGTAGCCAATCTGATACAGAAAAACCGACATGAAAGCAGACGCAATGTGAATCGCCAGTTTGCGCAGCAGCGTCGAGGCATACAGCTCTGCCACCTCTGAGAAGGTGGCGTATCGCCAAAAATGGCGGCGTAAAAGCAGGCGGTGAATAATTTGTTGGATCATATTTGTTTTAATTTGTCGTTCGTTATCATTATACACTACTGTTATTCCAAGCGTAAGTGGTATACTAGCGGTATGAATATCTATTTCTCTGGCATTGGTGGCGTTGGCATTGGCCCATTAGCCGAAATCGCCCATGACGCTGGTTATACCATACAAGGATCTGACGCAACAGAAGGTTTATTAACACGCGAGCTTCGTGGTCGCGGCATCAATATAGCACTTGGCCAAGACGGCGAGTTTTTACTTGCCTGCCATAACCAAATGACAATCGATTGGTTCGTACACACGGCCGCCCTGCCCGATGACCATCCAGAATTAGTATTGGCTAGGCAATTAGGCATCAAAACAGCCAAACGTGACGAGCTGTTGGCACAGATTATCAAAGAAAAGGATCTGCAATTGATCGCCATTGCAGGAACGCACGGTAAAACCACGACCACAGGTATGATGGTGTGGGTCATGCAGCAGTTAGGGGTGCCTGTCAGCTATTCAGTCGGCACCACACTCAGCTTTGGGCCCAGCGGCAAATACGTGCCTGACAGCAAATATTTCGTGTACGAATGTGACGAATTTGACCGTAATTTTTTGCACTTTACACCGCACCTATCCCTGATTACTTCGATTGATTACGATCATCCTGATACCTATCCCACCGAAACCAGCTATTTGGCCGCCTTTCACGAATTTATATCACAGTCCGACATGGCAATCATGTGGAAGGTAGACGGCGGCCACGTTCATTCGAATGAAAATACAGGGTGGATTTTGGGCGACGACGAAGTGATGGATATTCGCCTACCAGGCGCGCATAACCGCCGTAACGCAACACTTGTCGCAAAAGCAGTCGAATATTTACAGGCGGGTGACCATGACAAAGCAATCACCGCGTTGCAATCATTCCCTGGTACCGATCGCCGCTTTGAACGCTTGGACGAAAACCTATACAGCGATTACGGTCACCACCCGGTTGAAATCGCCGCCACACTACAAATGGCCCGCGAACTGTCCGAACATATCGTATTAGTCTACCAGCCACATCAAAACGTCCGTCAGCATGAAATTAAAGACCAGTATACGAATCAGTTTAAATTAGCCGAAGTAGTACATTGGCTGCCGACATACCTTTCGCGCGAGGATCCGAATTTGCCTATACTAACCCCTTACGAACTAACTCAATCGGTCACTAACCGCGGCGTCATATATTCTGCAAACCTTGATAATGAACTGTGGCAAACCATCCAAACCGCCCGCCAAGAAGGCAAATTAGTGCTTTGTATGGGCGCAGGATCAATTGATGGCTGGTTGCGGCAACGGCTGAACGGATAGTTCGCTTCTCTAGTTCAGACAATCAGGGCGGTAAGATATCGGCTGATTAACCTGGCACTTACCAAGTCGCATTTTCGATAGCGAGCACGACGCTATCGTCGACATGTTTACTACCTTTTGCGTACTGATACGCATCATCGATTGCCATATCAAGCCGATCGGGATTCGTTTCATCTACGAACGTACTTAGTATACCGACTGCTAATTCTAGACCGACGTGCTGATATGCACGGGCGGGTGTATTGTCGTATGCAACCGCCGCTTCAATTGCCCGCTTCCCTAGTTCCTCATACACGCTTAATCGTTCGTGTTGCACCTCAAAACTGTCGTTTTCTATACCTGCGACCATACTATTACGGACAGCAATCGCTTCTGGTGATTCGTAATAATATACCCAGTCCGTAATGACATTTGCAAGTGTTGGCTTACGCAGTAACAGCCATGAACCACCATCTTCTTTTCCAGATGTACGACGAATTTCGGGCACAAAACCGGCCGCCTTTACCGCATTCCAGTGTCCGTGAAACGGCGCTTTAATCTCGTCGATTGACGTAATAATCCCTCCATTATCGTAGCCGCGTTCAGTAAAAACACGACTTTTGCGTCCATCAGTTTGCGCAGTCGTCCCCAGATGAGCCGTAAAAATTGACGGACGCTCTACCGTCAGCGTTGGATTTGCGGCCTGAGTTTTTTCATAAAAATCCTCGATGCCTTCCAAAATCGTAAAACGGCCAAGTTTTAGTATCTGCTCTAGGTGCTCGGCATTAACTGGCAACTTATCGCTGGCATCATTACGCAATACATCAGCGCGAAGCGTCTGCTCATCGACACGTAAAAAATTACTCTGCAGGCCAACATTCCAAGCTTCATTCATATATTTTTTATTATAAAATATTTAAATATATATGTAAATGCTCACCTTGGCGAGCCGCACATAGCAACCGCGGTCGTGCTATACTATCAACTATGGATACATACGTTAAATGGGCCACGGGTGACATCGTTAAAGCAGCTCTGATCGTTATTATTACTTTAGTCTTTTACGTGATTGGTACGACCGTACTGCGCATCGCGGTAAAAAGTGCCGTTGAACGGACACGCCACAAAACATGGCACCGAAAAGATGTTGAAAAACGCCAACGTACCCTTGTTGGATTATTTACAAACATCTGGCGCATCCTTGTTGTGACAATTGGCGCATTCGGTATCATGAACGAACTATTCCCCGACATTAGCCTGGCGCCACTATTCGCAAGCGCTGGTATTATCGGTGTGGCAATCGGATTTGGCTCACAGGCGCTGGTCAAAGATTTTTTGTCTGGTATCTTTATTATTTCTGAAAACCAATACCGCGTCGGCGATATCATTGATATTAACGGTAGCACGGGTACGGTAGAACGTATCGGCACCCGATCAACCGTTCTGCGCGACACAGATGGCAACGTCCATTATTTTCCTAACGGTACCGTCCAACATGTCATCAACAAGACAATGGGTTATAGCATGGCAAGGTTTTCAATTGGCATTCATCCGTCTAATGATCTGGAAGAAATTATTACGTTAATTAATGAGACGGGCAAAGCCCTGGCCGGCGAAGAAAAGTGGAAAAATAAAATCATCGACGCACCGTCGTTTGAATCAATTGGCGAGTTCACGCCATCGACTGTCGCATTATTTATATCAGGCAAAACCCAGCCGTCTGACCAGTGGTCGGTAACCGCAGAAATGCGACGACGATTACTATCTGCATTTGAAAAGCAAAAAATTGAACTATAAGTTTATTGTGCAGGTTGCGTAGGCTCGCCTACTGGCGCATCGATTCCCAACGCCGCATCGTTCATCACGTCCCCACCAAAGCTATCGACATTTGTTGCTTGTCCAGCACGCTTGCTGTACATTTTTTGAAACTCATCAAGTGCCGCTTTGTCTAGTTCACCAACAGCTGAAAAACCTTTGAATACTTCTGAGGGCGTCACCTTTTCATTGACGTGCTCATAACCAGGCCGACTTAAATCAAGTTGTGCCGCGCCACTGCTTTCATACAGTTTCATTGAAACCGCTACTAACATCAGGGCAATTACAATACTGGCACCTATCATTACTAAAAAGCGGTGCTTTTCCCAGCCTGTCAAATGACTAGCGTCAGCAATTAATTCTTCTTCACTCATTGTTTATCCGCCTGAAAATTCTTTGCATAAATATCGATTTCACTGCCATATTTTTGAATCGTCTTGTGTAGTTCAACCACTGTCGCATGCGTTAATTGGCGCTTTGCGCGCGTATCAGTAACGCTATCGTAAAATGCCACAGGTTGCGCCACGCAGTCAAAATCAAGCGTTTTCGACATCGCCTCTTCGTACTGCTGGTACTGCTGACGGAATGCTGCTAATTGTTGATCGTACTGCGCGGCTGTCGTTAATAATGACTCGTCGCTAATACGATTTAAAACGATACGGCTATTAAAAGGTGCCATCAACTTTGTCGACATAGATTCGTAAATTTGACCACGGTTAACGCGCAACCCCGCATCGCTGGCGTGCAATTGGAATAATGTCGACTGCGCATCGACGCAGTTAGCGCGAATCCGTGCGATATGTTCATCGGTCATCGGCAAGGTGTCTTCGGCTTTAGCAACGACACCAAATAACACTCCACCTAAAAGACTGACGGCAATACATACGGACGTGACGAGGGAACGATTCATGTACCCCTATTATCCCTCAAAACAGGCTATTTGGTCAAATGAAAGATTTTATTTGTTTCAGTAATCAAACCGTCAACGAGCAAACCATCTAACGCAATAGAAAATCGCTCGTCGCCGTCATATTGTTTTTGCAAATCAATTCGCGGCACATCACCATTAGCCAGCTGCTTAATAATTTGCCCACGAACCTCACGGACACTGCCCTTTAATGGTGCTTGTTTTTTATAGTGCTTACTTTGACTGATCCTCCCCGCACCGTTCTTTTTTAGCCATGTACCATAATCCATTAAGGCCCAATAAAATTCACGCGGATGTTCGCCGTCAAGCGTCCGTTCAATAATCGGTAGCAGCTGCGCGTCACTCACTTTGTCTCCATCATCGAAAAAGTGATGAAAATACACCGTTCGTACATTCGTTTCAACAAACACCGTCGGTTGATTAAACGCATATGTCATAATCGCCCCTGCCGTTCCCGGACCGACGCCTGGCAAACTAAGGACTTCCACATATGTTTCCGGAAACGCTCCGTTAAAATCTAACATTATTTTTTTCGTGCTTTCATGCAAAAACTTGGCCCGGCGATTATATCCTAGCCCGCTCCACATCGTCAGTACATCCGCTAGTGATGCCTGCGCTAAACTTTTTTCGTCTGGAAACCGTGCAATAAAGTCATTAAATTTTGGAATGACGCGATCGACCTGCGTTTGTTGTAGCATCAATTCACTGACCAATACATAGTACGGTCGCGTATCATCACGCCATGGCATACTACGGTATAATTCGCCCCCCTTGGACCAGATTAGTTCACAAAATTCACCTTCGCTCATTTATCTAGTATAACGGGGTATAATAGAATTATGACCAAGTATGTTTTAGGCGGCGGATGTTTCTGGTGTTTGGACGCAGTTTATGCGCAGCTTCGTGGCGTATCAAAAGTCGAAAGCGGATACGCCGGCGGCAAGGGTATTCCAAATTACTGGCGCGTCGTCAACGGCGGAACGGGCCATGCCGAAGTCGTACAGGTATGTTTTGACGAGGACGTTATTCCCGCTGAAGTCATTCTAGATATATTCTTTTTAATTCACGATCCCACCAGCCTGAACAAACAAGGCGCCGACGAAGGTACGCAGTATCGGTCGACGATGATGTACGCTGACAATGACCAAAAACAAGCGTTTGAAAGCGCTCTAAAACGTGCCGAAAAAATATGGGACGACCCAATTGTTACCGAAATCGTACCACTCGAAACATTTTATATCGCCGAACCCGAACACCAGGATTACTACAACAAGAACCCTGACGCTGGCTACTGCCAAATTGTCATCGATCCTAAAATCAGCAAAATACGCAATCAATACAAAGAATGGCTTAAAGATATACAAAAATAGCCACCGCAATTGGTGGCTATTTGATTGGTTCAGTTGGTTACTTTAGATGTGTCTTTGCATCTTTTTTAACTTGTTTTGCGGTGCGTTTCGCATCGTCAGCCACACGCTTTGCGCGGGTTTTTGCTTCAGCGCCAAGCTTTGAAGCTTCTTTGGCGACAACCTTGGCAGATACCTTGGTGCTTTTCGCAAATTCATTTGCTTCATCGCCAGCGTGCTTTGCGCTTGTTTTCACAGTCGCAAGGCCTTCAGTGCCAATTTCTTTGGCTAAATCTGCTTTTTCTTCAGCATATTTTTTGGCTTCAAGGGCCTTGTCTTTGATTTCTTTACGCGTTTCTTTGCCACTTTTTGGCGCAAGTAAGATACCTGCGGCAAATCCAGCAACGGCAACAGTAATAACTTTTAATAATGTTTTACTCATAGTATAAATTCCTTTTATTTCTTTATTATTTACGGAACAGGTTAGCGATCTGGCCTAGCACTTTTGCTGGGGTTAACCATTCACTTGCTTGGTTTAGGTTTTGCATGATTACATCAAAGTTCGCGGTAATTTTACGAACTTTTAATAGAATGACGATAACAATTCCTAAAATGACAACCACTACGGTTGACAGCAGTAGGACGGAGATTGTTAGCAGCGTAATGGTTGTCTGTGTATCCATGTATTTATTTTCCTTTTTTATTTTTGGTGTAATTCGGCCGAATTGTTTAGTTAGTGTTGTTTGTGTTTGATTATCTAACTTCTATATATTAGCATAAGTTTGATAATTATGCAAGTATAATTACTGGCTAATAGCCTTGGATTGCTTCAAGTTCTTGGATATCAACAGGGGAAATGCCGGATGGAATAAGGTTTTGTAAATCACCGCCATTTTGCTGTAATAGGTCGGTTGCGACTTGATAAATCGTATATATAATCACACCGCCACTGACCAGCATGAGGACACCACTGGCAACCGCAAAGATCACGACTGTCTTTACTGCAAACGATTTGTACTGCTCAAAGTCGCGCATCCCCCGGCCCTGTTTGTCGGTCATACTGCCAGACATAATCAGCACCAGATCAAGTACCACCCAAAGACCAAGGCCACCAAAGGTGACGAGCTTTAGGATGCCTGTGCCCACTTTCCCCAAATAAAATCGATCGACACCAAATGTGCCCCATAAAAAGCTGAGGAAGAATACGGCCAGGAAATGACGTGGCTGCTGTTCGGTTTGGGTTGGCTTTACGATGGAAGCGGTACCGGGCATGTGCTTATTATACGCTAGTTGGCTTTTTTGCAAGATAGACAATATAGCCACTTATTACCGTCAAACAGAGTGCAATCGTAGCGAGGTGGCCGACCGAAAGAATGCGCCGTGCATGCGAGCCAGGAATGACAGAATGCTGCGACTGAACGACGTTATCATTAAGGGCGCTAAGCGTATAGATATCATGACGCCGATTTTCGTCTATGCGTAAAAGTGAATCACGTAATTGCTGGCGAGATGTGGCGAACGCTGAGCTTTTTCGAAGTTTCACCTGCTCCACAGGAGCAGACGGCATATTGACACCCGCTACCGTAATGAGCCGAGCTACTTTTGGATGAGCGGCGAACAAATTGATCGCCATGCTGCCACCGGCACTTTCACCAACAAGTGTG
>JAQGGY010000068.1 GCA_028289095.1 Candidatus Saccharimonadota bacterium | reverse complement strand
TTGATCGGAATGGAAATCACATTTCCATTCGTGTGCTTCGTAGGTTTGAACGACGCGCTGGACGATGTGGTACGGGATTTCCGAAGTCGGCACAGTTATCGTCGTGCTGACACCCATTTGAGTACTTATTGCTTCCTCTACTCTTTGACAGAGCTCATCGTAGGGGCCCTCGTCGCGCGCTTGTGCGGCAGCAACGGCTTCACTTTTCGATGTAGGCATTTTATCAATCCATACCTGTCTTTGAGGGTGAGCAAAGACAAACTCGTTCGTCATTGGGGTGACAATACTATCATAATAGCATAATAAGTATGGAAAGTCAATGTTGGCGCTGTATATATTGTATGAATGTAAAGCGATAATGGATGGCGGGACGGCGGTCACTACGTTCCCTATTTCCGCTTGCTGACAAAATGAGCAAGCTAATTTTGTTGCACGGCACTTCACGAACTCCCCGACTTTTGCCTTGGCAAAAGAATTCGGGGGTTCGATCCCGACCACGGGCATAGAAAAAAGTCCCAGATCAAAAGATCTAGGACTTTTTTCATGGCTGGGGTGGAGGGACTCGAACCCCCGAATGCCAGTACCAAAAACTGGTGCCTTACCACTTGGCGACACCCCAATATCGTGTCATTTGCCGCGTGTTAGTTGAAATGCGTGGTATGCCAGAACAAGGCGGTTTACCATTTGGTAACACTTCAAAACATCGATTAGTATAGCATATAACGGGGTTATTTTGCTAGTAGCTTCTTTAGGTCGTCTGGTGTCGTGATGATGACAGCTGTTGGATCAATGACCTTGATTGCAGAAAAGATTTGCTTGCGGTCATCCGGCATGCAGCGAGCGTATACTTTTGTTAGAGAGACAATGGAACGGACATCTGGCGCACCGTCGATATCTAACCGTCGATTATCAAATACGTCAGCAAGAGTCGTCGCGATACCTAGTTGGTAGGCTATGTAGTAAGCTGCCGCCTGGTGCTGTCCCGTGCATAGGTATACGTTTAGTCGTTCAGTAGTTATTTTTGCAGATAATTTCCTGGCTTCGCTAGAAATCGTAACCTGCATACTAACAAATCCAACGAACGATAGTTTGTCGTTCTGTTTTATATCTTTTAGGTGCTTGATTGGATGCAGGAAGATACCGGTCGCAACAGCAACGATAATCGCGCCAGTTGCCGACATCGCATGCAATTGCGTTGTAATCGATTCACGTTCGTTTTCGGACATATCGCAAAGTTCTAGAACTTTTTCAGGCATGCCCTTCACTGCTATATGATAATCTGATCCATGATGCCAAACATTCCCGCTGATACCCGATTGCCGACTGAACACTATACGATGGTAAGGCTGATAGAGGGGCATTGTTAGGCCTCTAGTGCGAACGTATGCGACTAAAGCGGCATCTAGTGTGTCATTGGACATATTGACCGCCTTGGCAAGTATTAAACCAATATTACTTGGTACATGACGTTGCTGCCATGTTGTTGTGGTGATCTGTTGATCATCAGTAATGACATCGGTGCCATCAATGATGACAGTGCTAACGTGGTTATTTTTTTTAAATCCGAACATTAGCGTTATTATATCAAAAAACGGTGGCTGGTGCCGTATAAAAAAGCATGCCGCAATATTGAATTGCGACATGCTAATAGCGTTATTAGGAATTAGTGAATTGCGACGAGTTCTAGTTGTCTACGGCCCATGCCTGCTGTCCATTCAACGACATCACGAATTTGTTTACCGACAAGGTTTTGACCGAGTGGGCTTTTGATCGAAATGCGTCCGTCACTTGGATTGGCTTCTAGGCTATCGACTAGCGTATATTTTATAACGCGGCCGTTTGTGTCGAGTAATTCGACAATTGATCCCAGTGCAACTTTCAATGCATCGCGTTTACGTGGCAATGGCTTTGCGACCGCGAGCGCGGCATTTTTAACGGCCAGTTCATTATCGATGACTTCCAGGGTGGCAAGTTTTTCTACCCGTGCCAATCGTTCGTCGTGACTTTCAGTTTTATCAATGTCCCGTAGGCTGGTAAGTGTTGTTTGCCGATCCTTTTCCAGATTAATAATCTGCTTCTTTAGTTCTTTCATTCCTCGTTTGCTTAAATAAATCATCTTGGTTGTTTCCATAATATGAGCCCTCCTAATTGTATTGTCTTTTTTTGTATAACAAGGGCCATCATCTGTTATCCCGGGGGATAGTACCTAACAGACCGTTGTTATTGCTTTCAGTATGTCACTCGATACTGAAGCATAACTTAGAATCGGAATTTTGTTGCCAATATTACATATGCTTTTTACGAATCGGTATTCCCGGTAATTTCGGCGGCGTACGTTTGATGTTTGGAAGCATGACTTGAAAAGTAGTGTCTTGGTCGATTGCGCTACTGACCGTCAGTTCGCCGTCGTGTAATTCAACAATCTTTTTTGCAAGCGATAGCCCTAGTCCATAGCCTTTTTTAGCGCTACCTGTGCGTGAAGCATCTGCCCGATAGAAACGGTTGAAAATATGCGGCAATGTTTCTGGTGGGATGCCCTCGCCTGCATTTACTACTTTGAATCCAGACATTTGCCGCTGCTTAATCAGCGTCACTTCTATTTTTGAAGTAGGCGGGCTGTACTTTAGCGCGTTATCAATCAAGATAGTCAGTAGCTCCTCGACGTTAGATTCGTTTGCCAGAACGTGGATTTTTCGCTTGTTGGTCAAAACGATGCGCGGCTGAGTTTTATTGAATCGTTCAATAATCGTTCTGGTAGCGACACTTAATTCAACATTTTCCCGAGTAATATTGTCATGATCAAGTTTGGACAGTTGTAACAGTGTATGAGATAGCTTTGTCAGGCGGTTGACCTCTTCTAGATTGCTTTCGAGTAGTTCGCGCATTTCACCTTTTGTTGTTCCAGGATCGCGCAATGCTACTTCCAGCTCGATTTTCATGCTGGCGAGCGGCGTACGTAATTCATGACTTGCGTCGCTGGTAAACTTTGACTGCGCGTCATGCGCTTCCTCAATTGGACGTAGTGTTCGCCTAGCTAAATAATAGCTACCAAATCCACCGGCAAGCCAAATAACTAAGTTAGTAATGACTAGTGCTCCAATCAAACTATTTTCAGCCTCGTGAATTTGCGTTTCACGTAGCAGGGTAAATATGGATGAATCACCTGGGATCAACGGGGGGACGGATTGTTGCAAGTTGGCAATACGCGCGCTAACTTCCGATAATGCGATCGAATAAATCACGATACTAAAAAGTACGCTAATAGATATCACAATAATGACATACCAGATCGTAAGTTTTAGTGTCGCAGATTTAAACATGCTACGTTATATTTTACTCGTTTGCGTGTAATTTGTATCTACAATAGCGAAATTGTATAGATAATCAGCCTGCGCTTACCGATAAAAAAATAAGACACATGGAGGTAGTGTCTTATTTTTATTTGTTGCTATCTAATTCAGGTGCGAAATTAGACGGTAACAGGTTCGCCTGCAGGAACGACGATTTCGTCAATTGCTGCTGCGATTTGTGCAGTAACGTTTGCTTCGTCAAGAAGGCTGCCGTCAGGATTTAGGTCTTTCATGAACCCTAGTTGGGCCATGTCGATAGCTACTTCTGCCTTTACATTCGTTAATACTTCACGTAGTGCGGCAACGGCAAGTGAGCCGCCAGACCAACCGTAAGCTACTGCAGTAACAGGTTTGTCGTTCCATTCAAAGAATAACCAGTCCAAGGCGTTTTTTTGGATAGCTGACAGGTTGTGGTTGTATTCTGGAGTGATGAATACGACACTATCGGCTTCCGATACAAACTTGCTCCAAGTTGCGACGTTTTCGTCAGTCTGATCGCGATCTGGTGACATTGCTGGCTGTTCGTTGTTATAGAATGGCAGATTAAGTGCAGCCAAGTCGACGACAGTTGCAGTGACGCCTTCACGTGCTTCGATGTTAGATGTAACGTATTCGGCTACTTTGTCGGCAACACGCCCAGTACGAGCGCTTCCGATGACTACTAGAATATTTGACATAAGTAATAATTCCCCTATTTGATTTAATTTACTTCAAAACAATAACGGTCAGTTGGTACTTTTCCGTCATGTCACTGTTAGTAGTGTAACATACATTACTATATTTTGTATAGTAAATCGAAAATATATTTTTTCACTAAAATTTTGCGGGTTGGTAATATAAGCACCCCGCAGCTATATATCCGAACGCCCTACTCAGCTTGCAATTTGTAGCCGAAACCACGAATGGTATGAATGAGTGGTTTATCAAAAGGCTGGTCGACTTTGTTACGAATGTACTTAATGTATACTTCGACAGTATTGGGCAATACGTCAGCGTCGTAGTCCCATACATGCGAAATAATGGTGCTTTTTGGCAGCGGGCGGTTTTGGTTGCGCATCAGAAATTCCAGTAAAGCAAATTCTTTGCCTGTTAGCTGAATTGATTTATCTGCCCGCTTCACTTCAAAAGTGACCGTATTTAACGATAAGTCCCCCGCGGTCAAAATCGTCGCATGCTGTTCGGTCGGCCGTCGTAGTAGTGCCCGAACGCGGGCCAATAATTCTTCCAGTGCGAATGGTTTGACTAAATAATCGTCCGCCCCACTGTCGAGTCCTGTTGTTCGGTCGCTGACACTTCCAAGTGCGGTTAATAGTAGCACCGGTGTGTGAATTTTTGCTTCACGCATTGCTTTAATGATAGAAATTCCGTCGTGCTGACCTGGAAGCATGCGATCGATAACAGCAACATCATATGGCTCGGTTGTCGCCATAGCGTATCCTTCGTCTCCGTCATAAGCAACGTCCACAGCATACGTTTCTTGCTCGAGCGCTTTTTTGAGAGCTCGAGCAATTTTATGTTCATCTTCGATAACTAAAACTCTCATATGTATATATTATATAACTATACTGAGAGCATGCTTAGCCTTGACGGTGTTCGTAGTGAGAACTCCATCTTTCCATGTCGCGGATGATAGGTAAAAGTTCCAAGCCTTTTTCTGTTAAGTGGTATTCACACCTTGAAGGCGAGCTGGTGGCTGTTTTTTCAATAATGTTTTCGTTTTCTAAATGAGTAAGTCGTGCAGATAAAGTGCGTGGGTTTATGCCCCCTACTAAATCTTGCAGGTGGCAAAATCGGACAGATTTTTCATTCGCTAAAAAACGCAGTAACTGCGGTGTCCATTTGTCGCCTAATATGTCAGTCGCAGCCTTGACGCATCCAATTGGTTTACTAGCTGTAATCATGATATTACTATAACTTTTGTAGTCCGTATTGTCAAAAAGGCTGAATGTGATTAAGGTCACATTGACATTAAGCGTGAGTGGCTTGTCGTCATAGTAACTGTGGGTTACACTAAGGGTATGGCAAAGAAAACACCTCAGACAAAATCAAAAAAATCCGACAGCCAACTTGTTGACTATTACCCAAATCGTGTAGGTCTTATCGTCGCGGCTATTGCGTCAATCAGCTTGGTTATCCTCGGTGTAGTAGCTGTTTACGGCTAAAATCCGTATAACAGTAAAAAATACATCACAATTAACGTGGTGTATTTTTTTTGCCCGTAAATAATGATTTTAATGATAATCGCTTGGAGTATTCCAGTGCACCATATTTGAATAGGCGGATGGCAATGGCTAAGACGATAATCGCACTGACACTCAGAACAGTAATGCCGATAACTGCTTCGGGTACACTTAAATTTCCAACAGCGTTACGAAGCATCAATGGTATCGGTGCGGTCAACGGGAAATAGCTAAGGAATGTCACGATTGGCGATTGTGGCGCCGAGATGAATAAAGAGAATGCGTATAGCGGGCCAAAGATGAACATCATCACCAGGCCAAAGAACCCACTTGCTTCTTTGGCTGTTGGCATCGCAGCGCCAAGTGTCACCAGTAGACCAGTAAACAACATGAAGCTGGATGCAAATATAGCGGCACCAATACTAATGCGAAGCGGATCCAGCGGGATGTTTGTTAGGTCAATGTTTGGGAGTGATAATTGACTACCGAACTGTAGATATATCAACAAGATCGGGATCATGATAGCGATGATTTGGATCAACGAAAGCACGATTAGGGAAAGTATTTTGCCGATGATAAGCGTCTTGGCTTTGATTGTCGTGAGGATCATTTCAATGACACGGTTTTCTTTTTCTTCGGTTGTACTGGTTAGCATCTGGCTGCCGAACATTGCGATGAGGATATAAAACAGCACTAAAAATAAACCAGGTGCGATTAATTGTTTGAAGCCGTCGTATTCTGCGCCATTTTTGTAAGTTACCGAGCTGTAGGCGACTTGTTTTTGTAATATAGCCAGCGTTTGAGAATCTACGTTTGAAATAGCTGATTGCGTTATTAATGCTTCGGCAGTGCCTTGGTATCGGTTATTGTCGAACAGTCCAACGTCTTTCGCGTATACCTCTACTTTTTGTTCGCTAATGTTATTTGGATAGAAGAAATATGCGTCGATTTTTCCTGTTCTGACTTGTTCGATTCCATCAGCTTTGCTGCTGACGGTCTGAGCATTTAATTGTGAAATTAAGGCTGGGTTGATGATTTTTGCGTCATCAGTAATAGCCAAAGAAAATTTCTGATTCTTTGTATCGATTGACGCTTGTTCTGTTGCCTGGTTAGAAAAAAATATAACCGCAAAGACGAGGGTCATAACGACAGGAAAAGAGAATGCAGTGATCCAAAATGTTTTCTTTTTTAGCGTACGAACAACTTCAAATGTGAATACTGTTTTTAGATTATGCACTTTATTCCTCACTCTCTTTAGTATCGTCGCCGTAA
Source organism: Candidatus Saccharimonadota bacterium (assembly GCA_028289095.1). Classification (GTDB taxonomy): domain Bacteria; phylum Patescibacteriota; class Saccharimonadia; order Saccharimonadales; family Saccharimonadaceae; genus UBA6022. The sequence goes on along the minus strand of JAQGGY010000068.1, from coordinate 2,936 downwards.
ATGGTCACAAATATATCATCCAGCGAAGCGCCATTAAATTTCTTTTTGACACTAGCGATTGATCCATAGGCACTGGCTTCGCCGTTCTTTAATAGGATGATTCGATCGCACAGTCGCTCAACTTCTTCCATCTGATGCGTGACGAAAATAACGGTCGCACCCGCCTGCTGGTGCTCTTCGATGATATTCATTAACAGGCGGCGATTAATCGGATCAAATCCTTTTGTCGGTTCATCAAGTATCAGTAATTCGGGATCGTTCATGATAGTGACGCCCAGCTGGATCTTTTGTTGCTGCCCGCCCGACAGTTTGTCTAGCCGTGTTTTGGATTTGTCAGCTAAGCCGACGCGTTCCAGATAGCTAGTCGACCATTTTTGGGCGTCGTATTTGGTCATGCCTTTTAATTGGCCAAAGTACGTCATGACGGTCATGACGGATTCTTTTTTATATAACCCTCGTTCTTCTGGTAGATAGCCTAGCTTGATGCCACTATCGACGGTATATTCTTTGCCGTCGATGCGCAGGTTTCCGGCGGTTGGCTGGTAGATGCCTAGAAGCGCACGACTAATTGTTGTTTTACCTGATCCGTTCGCACCTAGCAGGCCGAATGTTTCGCCGCGTTTGATGTCGAAGCTTAGGTCCTTGATGATCGTTTCGTTTCCGAAATCCATGCGAAAATGGTCGATTGTTACTATTGCAGGTTTTGCCGACATGTACTGATCCTTGTGGTTAACTAACGGTAATTAATAAATTGTAACGGGAATTCATATTCTGTGCCGCGCAGTAAAGCTATGACGTCTTGTAAGTCGTTTTTGCTACCACTAGTAACGCGCACCATGTCGCCTTGTATCTGCGTTTTGACTTTCGGCATTTCTTCGCGCAGTTGCTTAGTGATTTTTTTTGCGTCGTCTTGTGACAAGCCTTGTTTGAACGGAATTTCCCATGTAGTTTTTAGGTTGGATTCGACGGGTGTTTTAGATAGATCAAGTACCTTCGAGCTTTGTTCGCGGGCGGCTAGTTTTTTGCGTACGATATCTAGCACCGCCTCGCACTGCCACTCGCTAGCGCCAGTAATTTTATACCCCTTTTTGTCGTCCAGCCATTCAATTGTAGCCGGGGTGCCTTTAAAGTCATACCGCGTGCCAATCTCGCGCTCGGTACCTGCAATGACGTTGTTCATCTCTGCCTTGTCGAAATCTGAAACTATATCAAAAGAAAATGTTGCCATACCTATAGTATATACTATGCGGCCTGGAGAATCCGTCGATGTCTGATAGGAATTGTATCCAGGGCTAGACGACCAAGGCGCTTATTAACTAATAGCATCTCGTCGACGCTCTGAGCTTCGACTTCCTCTATAGCAAGCAAGCTGAATTCTTTGGGGACTTCACGGGCGTTTTCTACATAAAGTGTATAATTTTCATACTCTTCATTTAGTCGTTGAACCAGTTTCTTTTCTGGGATATGCGGCATGCGGGTTAGTCTGGTCGCTAATCGTGCAGTACGATAAAGTTGCAACGCAGTGCGTTCTGCTTTGATGCTATGCAGCATTACTTCATCCGAGGGGATTTTGGCAGGCAGTGTTACCTGGTGTGCTCGGTTGTGCGTAACCCGTGAAATAAAGACTTTACGGTTAATAAGTTCCCGAAACTCATTCATATTGACGACATCATTGTCGCCAACCGTTACAGGATAATTGCGTGCGTACCATTGCAGATGATGCACGTCATTGAACGGTGACTCCCATGAAAATTCTGGACTAACAGTCCCCTTTACGAGTGCAATAAGCTTGTCGAGGTCAACAAGTCCGTACTGGTCGGTGGGCGTTTCAAGGTACCCATCTTTGGCTGGGTCATGCAGCCACATTTCACGGGGTGGTAGCCATAGAGTTGCCTGATTTTCAGGGGCAAGCAACTCCACGCTCATAATTAGTTCTTTAACTCCACGTGGCAATTAGTTGCGGTCATGCTTTATTTATATCGTATAACCTATGCACTTACAAGGGTTATTGCTCGCGTTTTGTTTTTAATACGTCAGCGAACCATACTAGTTCGGCAAATAGTTTTGATAGCTGCTTTTCGTAGCGCTCTTTGTGTTCGTCTTTGATCGAGTTGTCGTCATTAAAAATGTTTTGGACGTAAGGAAAATATACATCCCAGCTCATAACGACCAAGCCAAGTTCGCGGATAGCGAGGCAAAGTTGTTCAACGGCGCGGACTCCACCCCAATTGCCGTTACTAACACCGGCAATGGCAACGGGTTTGTGATTGTAATTTGCTAGTTCACTATCAAGCATGCGTTTTAGGCTGCCAGGAAAACTGTGGTTATATTCTGGGGTGATAATAAAGAAGGCGTCGGCGCGGGCGGTGATTTCGCTGTAGCGAGGGTCTTTACCTTCGGGATCGTTACCGTCACCGTCAAACTGATATTCAGTCGGATCAACAAAAATCACTTCTACGCCAGGTAATTGGCGGGCAAAATCGGCAATGTAGTGTGTGGCTTTGATTGATTGTCGTTGCTGACGGGTTGTTCCTGCAATGACGGCAATAGTGAGTGGTTGATTCATACGTTTCCTTCCCTATGAACTTGTTTGCTTTAAGTATAGCATCGTTGTCTGTAACAGGGATAAATATGATACGCTAGTTAGATGAGTGACGCACTGACATTTGAAATTCATCATCGTTTAGATGGCGCATTGGCGCGTACTGGCACAATGACGACGCCACACGGCCGCATAGAAACGCCGGCATTTATTCCTGTTGGAACGAAAGCGACACTAAAATCATTGACGCCCGAGCAGCTAGAAGCAGTCGGCGCGCAGGCGGTTTTGGCAAATGCCTATCATCTGTATTTGCGCCCTGGGTCTGACGTGCTGGATCAGGCTGGTGGATTAAATACTTTTATGAACTGGAAGAAACCGACCTTTACCGATAGCG
>JAQGGY010000035.1 GCA_028289095.1 Candidatus Saccharimonadota bacterium | reverse complement strand
TTGAGTTAGTGCAGATTCAGCGTAAGCCCATCCAGCGGCGTCAAGATAGCGTGGTAGCCATTCATCTTTGAGACGCTCACCTATAGATTCGAGCTGCGCGCCCCCTGCTTCGCCAACGAATACTTTGTGCATTTTAAAATATTCATCATATGCAGCGTTTGGCGCGAAGCTTTTTCGGCTAGGGTGTGTTAGATTGCGGTAGGGTGTGCGGAGGCTGTCGTATCCGTTAAGTGCTTCTTCGTCGGTAATAGTCAAACGTTCGATCATGTCCGACTCCTTGATGTGGCGTGGGCGCACAAGGGATGAAGTAATACCTGGCTGGTATATAGCCAGGTATGCATACTAATTGTTTTGCCCCAAACAATGGTTCATACTCATATTTATAAGGCATAGTAAATAGAGATGCAAGACTATTCTTCGCGGTTTGTTTTTAACATATCGGCAAACCATATTAGCTCGGTAAATAACTTAGTGAGTTGCTTCTCGTAACGCTCTTTGTGTTCGTCTTTGATTGAATTATCGTCATTGAAAATATTCTGTACGTACGGAAAATACATATCCCAACTCATCACCACAAGGCCAAGTTCACGGATAGCAAGGCAAAGCTGTTCGACGGCCCGGACGCCACCCCAGTTGCCGTTACTGACACCAGCAATGGCCACTGGCTTGTGATTATAATTGGCAAGTTCACTGTCGAGCATGCGCTTGAGGCTACCAGGAAAGCTATGGTTATATTCCGGCGTCACAATAAAAAACGCATCGGCTTTGGCGGTAATGTCAGTGTAGCGTGGATCTTTACCTTCGGGATCATTGCCGTCACCTTCAAAATGAAAATCAACTGGATCGACAAAGATAATCTCGACGTTGGGTAGCTGACGGGCAAAGTTAGCAATATAATATGCCGCGGTAATAGATTGGCGCTGCAGTCGTGTCGTACCGGCTAGGACGGCAATAGTAAGTGGTTGATACATAAGATTCCTTTCATGCGGTCTGTTTGTCTTAGTATACCGCATGTCCTCTAACAGGGATAAATATGCTACGCTAGTAGATATGAGTTCCGCACTGACATTTGAAATACACCACCGGCTTGAGGGCGCTTTGGCGCGGACTGGCACTATGACGACGCCGCATGGCACGATCGAGAGGCCAGCGTTTATTCCGGTGGGAACGAAAGCGACCCTAAAATCTCTCACCCCTGAACAGCTCGAAGCAGTTGGCGCCCAGGCGGTGCTGGCAAATGCGTATCACCTGTACTTGCGCCCTGGTGCAGAGATCCTCGACCAGGCTGGTGGATTAAATAAATTCATGAACTGGAAGAAGCCGACCTTTACTGATAGCGGCGGGTTTCAGGTGATGTCACTAGGTGTTGGATTTAAAAAAGTGATCGATATGGACGGTAGCGGTCTGGAAAAGCCATTAACGAAGAAAGAGCGGCTAGCCTGGATCGATAATGACGGCGTGACATTTAAATCACATCTTGATGGGAGTCGTCACCGTTTTACGCCAGAAATTTCCATGCAAATCCAGCATCAGATTGGTGCAGATATCACTTTTGCCTTTGACGAGCTGACCACGCTCCATGATTCGTATGACTACCAAGTTGAATCACTAGAAGAGCGCACGCACCCATGGGCGGTTCGTAGCTTAGTCGAACACCAGCGCCTGAATGCTGAGCGGACTCACCGCCCGCCACAAGCCTTGTTCGGGGTTATTCAAGGCGCAAATTACGAGGACTTGCGCCGGGAATGTTCGCGCTATCTTGGCGGCATGGACTTTGACGGATTTGGATTGGGCGGGGCGCTGACGAAAAATAATATCGGAGAAATCGTCAGTTGGATGTCTGAAGAACTGCCCGAGAATAAGCCTCGTCACATGCTTGGCATCAGTGAGCCGGATGACATTTTTGCCTGTATCGAAAATGGTGCGGATACGTTCGACTGCGTCTCCCCTGCCCGCGTCGGGCGAAATGGTGCGCTTTATACGCGAGACGGCCGAGTGAACATTACGAATGCAAAATATAAAAACGAGTTTACGTCATTTGATATATCGTGTGATTGTTATACGTGCCAAAATTTTACATGTGCGTATTTGCATCACCTATTTAAGGGGGATGAGCTTTTATCAAACACGCTTGCAACGATTCATAACGAACGCTTTATTATTCGCTTGGTTGATGATATCCGGGCTAGTGTTGCCGACGGAAGCTTTTTTGATTTTAAACGATCATTCCTTGATCGTTATTACGCTAAAAAGTAAAATACCCCGCAACTTGCGGAGTATTTTACCTCGACGCTAATTGTAGGGTTAGATCTTCTTCATGAAGGTAAATCTATTGTTGTACGATCCGATGAATAGTATGTCCTGGTGGTGTAATTTCCGTTGATCTAATTTTCTCATTAGACTCAGGACAACCTTCAGGATGTGTGTATCGTTTCGTAGATGTTTGTCGTTCTCGTCAACAAAGAATCGCGCACCGCGTGGGATGTTTTGCGATCGCGCAATTGCGTTTCGCAATATCTTATCCGCCAGCTCGTCTGATATTTGTGTTTGAGTAAAGCTCGGATGGTCCTTCTTGTTGAACATCTTCGAAATATTATCGACTATTCCGTTTTTGATAAATGTACGCCTGAGCCACTCGACGAGCATAACGGCTTCCTTTCGCTGGATTCGGGATGTGAATTAGTATATCGGAAAAACTTAATTATAAAAGCATAGCCATTTCCTCACTTACCTTGTATGCTATACTACTGATAACTACCGATAAGTAAGGAAGAATGATGAAAGTAAAAATCGAGATTGATACAAGAACCTTTGTTCGCTTTTGGCTAGTCGTGATTGCCTTTGCATTTGCAATTTTAGCAATTTATAGTGCGCGTACCGCACTTATATTAATTGGCGTCGCCTTCTTTTTGGCGCTTGCGCTTAATGCACCAGTTAGCTACTTAGCTAAATATTTACCAGGCCGCAGTCGCGTTGGTGGGACGGCAATCGCCTATGTCCTCGTCGTTGCGTTGCTGGGCGCCTTTGTCTATTTGGTGATGCCACCGATTGTCGAGCAAACCGCCAAGTTTATTAGTACGGTCCCGCAACTACTTGATTCCGCAGCGACGCAGTGGAAAGGCTTAGGCGATTTTGTTGCTAAATATAATCTCCAGCCTCAAGTAGATAGTGCTGTATTGTCAGTTAAAGACAACGCGACCAGTTGGGCCGCTCGTGCGGGTCAGAACCTTCTATCCGGGCTTGGGTCGATATTGTCGATTATCATTTCTGGCTTCCTTGTATTAGTGCTTTCCTTCCTGATGCTTATCGAAGGACCAATGTGGATGAAGCGCATATGGGGCGTCTACAACGACCACGATCGAATGGAGCGTCACCGCCGCCTGACAGGTCGTATGTATAATGTCGTGACAGGCTATGTCACGGGACAGCTAACGGTGTCCGCTATTGGCGCTGGTCTTGCAGGTATCACCGTCTTTATCCTGAGCCTGTTCTTTAATGTGCCAGCAAACTTGGCCCTACCGACAGTGGCAATTGCCTTTACGCTGTCACTTATTCCAATGTTTGGCTCG
>JAQGGY010000045.1 GCA_028289095.1 Candidatus Saccharimonadota bacterium | reverse complement strand
GACAAGCTACGTTGGCGCCGTATGATTTATCCTGATGCGATTGACCAATCGCCAAATGGAGGCAACTGGATAGAGCTTTCTGATCGGCAGCGATTTACTGGTCGTGATTTATTAGAGCAGGCAGAATTTGCCGCGCAACTTTTAAACCGCTAATTTTACTACGATGAAGTGAGCGCCGCGGTCGACGTAACAGCTACAGGCGGCGCAATATCGTACATTTTCTTTATAGTATTCAGCGCCTGCGCTAGTCGTTGTTGCCAGTTGCCTTTAACGACTATATACGGTACGTTGGTCGCATTGATGTGAGTAATAAAGTCCTTATGCATCGCATGCCGAATGTGCTCGCCGTCGCGCGTTCCATCCTGAACAAATGGGATTTCATCCCCAGTGATAATATATAGATCCGCTTTATCTGCCTTTGCAATATCGTGCACCGTTTGTGTCGTTTGGCCTCTATAACGCTTTTGCCATACTTCTGTTGCAGTCGCGTTTGTGTCACAAATAATTAGTCCATTAGATATGCTGGCGTAGTGACGTTCGGATTGCTGCTGCATCGCTGCAATGTGCACAAAGTCGTCGTTCGTCCAGTTATGTTTGTAGGTCAGTAGGCCATCGTTGTATTGACGGCCATATTCTGGCACCCATGGGACGCAAAGGGTCGTAGCTATTTGCTGCGCAAGCGTTGTCGTACCTGTTGATTCGGCACCAACAATAACGATGCGGATCGCAAGGTATGCTCTGATGATCGGGTGCAGATAACGCCATTCTCGCACAATGTTCGCACGCACTTTTGTGGCGCTGATTGGTACATGCGTCCTGTCATGATCAACCATATGATGCGTGGCGTTCATGAGCGCGGCGTAGGTTATGCCGTAATTTTCTGAACTGAAAACGGCATCCGGTGCGTATCCTAAAAACGCAATTGTGTGTTTCGCCCAGGCCTGCGAGTTATCATCATCGTCAAGGTCGGGGATAATCATCACATTGGCTTTTGGGTGTATAGCCTGTAGCCATTCGCGGCGCTGTTCGGCAGGAATTATGTATTTAGGGCTGTCGCATACCAGAACGTCTACCGTATCACATCTGGTAAGTGCATAATCAATCAAGTACGAATGCCCTAGGTGTGGCGGATAAAACTTTCCAATTACCAGCCCCTTCATTACTGCACCGCCAATTGGGCGGCTTTGCGCCATGTGATGTATCCATTGATTGCGATGCCTAAAAAGATCAGGTAAAGCAATGCGATGAACGGTACTTCTTTGTAATAATAAAGCCAGACTGCGACTACGTCGACAAGTATCCACAAGACCCAAGATTCAACACGACGACGAATCATTAGTATGGTTGCCGCAAAGCTTATAACAGTCGTCGTTGCATCCAGAGCGGGTAGGGAAGCTGGTTCAGGGAATAACTTTGGCATCCAGATGTTTAGGTTAACCAAAAGCCAAGTTGTAATGATGCTCACTAGGATGATGCCGCTGATCCAATACAAATTCGCCGTACGTGTATTTGTCGTGACATCTACCTTTTTATCGGCAGATGTATTTTTATGAGTTTGCCACAAACACCAACCTACTAGGCCAGTAATGAAATAGTAGATTTGTTCAAAAAAATCTGCGTACAATTGTATCTGGTAAAACAAAACGCCAAATAAAATGACGCCGATAGTCGCAACAGGCCACGTCCAGATGTTACGTTTGGCAATTAGCCAAACGGACGCAAGATTAAACAACGTACCTGTGAATTCTAGGTAGCTGATGGGGTAATTAAATAGGGTAAACAATGTCGTGTTGACATCGAAGAATGTGGTTAGTATGTTCATGATGACCTCCGTCGGTAAAATATTGAGAGGTTTGGCGCCAACCTATTATCAATATACATCACAGTTTGTGTAATGTAAACACTAACTATGATATATAATATGAACTTAAATAAATAACAGTGGTGGATGGTGGGTCATTGTTTCTTAATTTTAATGTTTGTCGGTTAAAGCAAGAGTGATTGCACGCCCAAAATCGATTGCATTAATTGACTTAATAAGAAAAATAGATTATAATATATAAATGAATGAATCGTATAAAGATTTGTCACCAGTAGAGTTGCTGGATTGTCGAGCCAAGCCATTTGGATACGCTATTAAAGACGCGTATGTTGCGTCTGGCGCCCCTGATAATGATCTGAATGTACTTGCGAAAGCAAGTGATCTTAGAAAGCGCGTTTCGGCTCTTGTTAATGACGAGTCGCCTGCATTTCGTAATGCCGTGCGTAATGCGAATGTCATGTATGCAGGAACGGACAAACTTTCTGCAGATAATCCGTGGTACGATCATGATAACATGCCACACGGGACCCTGCAGTGGTTAGCAACTGCGAGCGATACTGAAGTAGTGCAATTCGCATTGTGGAATACAAGCCGCCAGATTAAATTTCAAACAAAATTATCAAAACAGCAACCTATGCTCGAAGCGGAAACAATACGCAAAACAAAAAGTTTAATAGATATGAATGTATTTCCTAAAAACGCAGCTGATCATGTCCGGGTATCAATAGGGCACTACGGCACGATACTTGCTATGGACGCATTTGAAAGCGGACTCGAATCCACAAATGGCTACACAAATGACAGGATTATTGCTTTGGCGAATAATTACGATTTACCATGGGACATGGATGGTATAAACCAAGAGATGATTTCGACGACTTTCCATGAATATCTACATGGCACAAAAATGGGAGGAGCAGGCACTTTTATGAACGGACTGACGTCTGGAAATGAAATACCGTTTCGCATCTTAGAAGAGCCGTATGTGACGCATGCGACTGAAATAACTCGTGATCCTAGACTGCCCCAACCAGAGGTTATTAATCCTTACGAACGGTATAATGGTAATATCGCCACATACGTTTCGGAACGTCATTTATTGAGCATTATCTGTGCCGAAGATGCAGCAAATATACCAATCGACTTACTATCAGAAGCATATTTTGACCAACTGAACAGTAATGCTCGTCGTACCCTAGAGAAAAAACTGAAAAAATTCTTTACAGAAATCGATGATAATCATAATGATGATGCGCTGTACGAATTTGCGAATGGTTACGAGGCGACACACATGAGTAGCCGTGGTAACAAGAATAGTTATGTTGAAAATTATTTATCTGCATTGTTTGCCAAGCAAGGGATCGAGTCGACGGTTGAAGACGAGATGATGCGCCCTGATAGTCAAATAACTACCACCGACGACAAAATAATTTTTGATTTTACGTCCACATCTGAATGATATTAATTAACGTATCAATCAAAGCTTCGTGGAAGTGATTCGAGTGTTTGCGTATTAAATTCATATAAACGAGCCGGGCGATGGGCACCGGTTCGTTTCATTTCGGTGGTTTCATGAATCAGGTTAAGGCTGAGGAATTTTTTACGGAAATTTCGTTTGTCTAATTCGTGGCCAAAAATCGCCTCATATGCTGATTGCAACTCGGCTAATGTAAATGTTGGCGGCAAAAAAGCAAATACTGCATTTGTGTATGACAGCTTAGATATTAATCGTTCGTGTGCGTATTTTACTATTTCAGCGTGGTCGTATGCCAGGTCGGGCAACCGGCTGACGGGAAAAAATGCGATTGCATCATCCGTGGCTGGAGTGATTTCGCGTCCGTATCCGGTGTAGGTGACTGATACGGCGTGGCCGCGTGGATCACGTGCGACGGTATCGAATGTATACAGCTGTTCGATGTATCGTAAATCTGTATCGATCACGACGCCAGTTTTTTCTTTGATAATACGCGTTAGCGCATCCACCGTCGTTTCGCCTACGGGATTATAGCCACCAGGTAATGCCCAAGAATCTTTAAACGGTTCATTCGGCCGTCTGATCAGTAGAACATTTAGTGCACTATCGATTAATTGAAAAATAACTGCATCAACAGTGAGCGTAGGGGCGATATACGGTGTAGTGTATTTCATACATTAAGTATAACACTTTGATATGAAATATGCCAGACGCTTCAAAGCAAAGCTAGCGCGCATAAAAAATATCCCGCTGGTTAAAGCGGGATATTTTTTATAAGTGTGGGTAATAAATTACCAGCTACGTTGACGGAATGAACCGCCGCCGTTGCCACCACGGTCACCACCGCGGTCGCCACCACCACCGTTGAAGTCGCGTTTAGGGCGATCTTCTTTAGGTCGTGCTAGGCCAACGCTGATAGTACGACCGTCAAGGTCTTTACCGTCAAGTTGATCAACAGCTTTTTGGTTGTCTTCGTCGTTTACGTATTCAACAAAGCCGAAGCCTTTTGAGCGACCGCTATCACGATCAGTGATAACACGTGCGCTTGATACTTCACCGATTTGTTCGAAATGTGCTTTTAGTGTGTCGTCAGTAGTTGCATATGCAAGGCTACCGATGAATAGATTTTGTTGTGCCATAATGTAGGTACTCT
>JAQGGY010000034.1 GCA_028289095.1 Candidatus Saccharimonadota bacterium | reverse complement strand
TTGACGTCCGTATCCCGATTTTCGTCAGCATGATCGCAATTATATTATCGGTTGGTTTGACGGTAGGTGAAGAGGAAAAGGGGCAAATGCGAATGTTGCTCGCGATGCCGCTGAGTCGCTTGCACATTCTATTTAGCAAATGGCTGGCAATCGTGGTGATTTGTCTAATAACGACACTCGCCGTTATCGTAGGCATGTTGCTTGGGTTGCTGGTGATCAATGAATCACTCGGCGTGGATGTGATCGTAAGGTTAGGGGCGATGACATGGCTACTGACCGTTTGCCTTGCAACGATTGTGTTTAGTGTTGGCATTGCTAGTGGACATCGCGGTTTGACTATGGCGCTGGGGGTCCTTTTGGCGGTTGGCAGTTTCATCTTGACGACGTTTGCAAAGTCCGTTGACTGGCTTGAGCCGTACGAAGTCGTTTCATTGCTGCATTATTTTCCAGCGGCCACTATCGCCAAGTCTGGGATTGCAGCGGCCGATGCTGTCGTTTACCTATCTATTATTTGTGTTGCGCTTATTATTAGTGCTTTGCTGTTTCGTGGCAGAGACGTTCGCTAAGAATGTATTGGCGAGGATTCGGCTGCTCAGATAATCGCATAGTTTTTTATAACAAAAAATAACACCTACCAGGGTGTTGTTATTAAAATGGTTGTTGTGGGCGGGTACGTCTGAGTATCAACAACTGCTTTTTCAGCAGTGGATATTCAGACGCACCCGCGCCACAGTGTCGGATAGGTTGAGGTGCCGTATGGCTACCCGGGCCAGATAGCATCCCATACGTCAATGACGGATGTCCAAAAGGTCGTAAGGACTGTCTTGATGTAGGATGAATCTGGAAGTGTTGCCAAAATGGAGGTGAGCGCGATGAATGTCAGTATGGCCAGAATGACCCCAAGGACTCTTACGAAGCCGATAGGCAACATGATAAGCACTAGCGAACTGATGAACAGGGTAGTGAGTACGATTGCAAACCGATCATTGACTCCTATTGTCAGTACGCCAGCGAGGGCAGCGTAAAGTCCGATGTTAGCAATGATCAAGCCGGCAGCAGTTGAACCCGCTCCTTTGCTTTTTATCAGCCATAGGCCAATAAGCACGATGACTATTCCGGACCAAAACCATCCAGCGTCTATAGATGACAATAGAAAAACCTCATTTCAATGTACGTGTAGGAACGATTCCGACACATATATCTAACCACCAAATATAAAAAGTTGCAAGCTATGACAAGTATCACGGCAATCGTCTAACGAAGTAGAGTATAATAGGTATAACGCTCACCGCACAGGCGGTTTAAGTGGTGGATACAGTATTTCTAAATATAGAAAATCTGCACCCGTTACTTATTCGCCAATTTATTAAATGGTGAGCGAACAATCAAGGAGGACAAACATGTCTACGATTAACCCTACTGGTAAGGAAATTATTTCTGTTACCACTGAACTTTGTGGCAAACCATTAACATTAGAAGTCAACCGCGTCGGATTCCGTACTAGCGCATCGGTACTGGTAACGTACGGTGAAACTGTCGTATTGGGTACGGCGATGGTCAGTAAAAAATCAATTAGCGGCATGGACTATTTCCCGTTATCTATCGATTACGAAGAAAAAATGTATGCCGCTGGCAAAATTAGTGGCAGCCGTTTCATTAAACGTGAAGGTCGCCCAAGCGATGAAGCAATTTTGATTGGTCGCTTGATCGATCGTCCAATCCGTCCGTTGTTTCCAAAAGGCTACCGTCAAGAAGTGCAGACCGTTGCGTCAGTACTGTCATTAGATCCTAATTTCCGTCCTGATATGGTCGCAATGATTGCCGCATCTGCTGCGTTGACGCTTAGTGGCGCACCATTTGATGGTCCAGTAGCTGGTTTGCGTGTCGCACTCGTTAATGGTGAATTTAAAGCCTTCGCCAGCCCTGAAGAGCGCGAAGCGAGCGATCTTGACCTTGTTGTGGCCGGTATCGAATCTGGTATTACGATGGTAGAAGCTGGTGCTAATGAAGTATCCGAAGAAGTTGTTGCAGATGCGCTTGCGTGGGCATACGATCAATTGCAGCCAGCAATTGCTTTACAAAAAGAACTCGCCGAAAAAGTTAATGTTCAGCCGCTTGCGTACGAACTTATCCTTCCAAACGACGAATTCCAAACAGTCGTTGATGAATGGATGGCTGACAAACTTGGTGAAGATCTGCGAAAACCATACCCAGAGCGCAATGAACTTGTTTCGACACTTCGCGACCAGTTCCACGACGCAATGGCTGAAAAATTTGGCGCCGATGATTATAAAACACTCCGTAGTGAATACGACGAAGCCTTTACTATGGCCCTACACAAGGACGTTCGCCGTGGCATCGTCGAGCACAATTTACGTCCAGACGGTCGACAGCTTGATGAAATCCGTCAGCTAAGTTCAGAAGTGGGTATCTTGCCACGCACACATGGCTCAGCGATCTTTACGCGCGGCCTTACTCAAGGTCTTAACATTGTAACGCTGGCGCCACTCAGTTTTGCTCAAATGGTTGACACTATGGAAGTGACCGACGGTGAACGTCGCTATATGCACCATTACAACGCCCCAGGCTACACAGTCGGTGAAGTCCGTCGCCTTGGATCGCCAGGTCGCCGCGAAATCGGCCACGGTTACCTTGCGGAACGCGCTGTTATGGCCGTATTGCCAACCGAAGAAGAATTCCCGTATGCAATTCGTTCAGTAACAGAAATCATGAGCCAGAACGGCTCAACGTCAATGGCAGCAACATGTAGCAGCGTGTTGGCGTTGATGGACGCCGGTGTGCCACTAAAGCGACCAGTATCTGGTATCGCTATGGGCCTAATGATGGACGGTGATACGCCGTATGTCTTGTCTGATATCGCCGATGCCGAAGATTTTGCTGGTGATATGGACTTCAAGATTACCGGTACTGAAAAGGGTATTACGGCAATTCAAATGGATATGAAAGTTCATGGTCTGCCTGTCGAAATCCTTCGCCAAGCGCTTGATAAATCAAAGCCTGGCCGTGAGCATATCTTGAAACATATGCTAACAACTTTGGCTGCACCAAAACCAACCCTTAGTCAGTACGCACCACGGATTGAAAAAATCAAAATCAATCCTGAAAAAATCGGTGCCGTTATTGGTAAGGGCGGGGAAGTTATCAACAAGATTACTGCCGAAACTGGTGCGATGATCGACATCAAAGAAGACGGTTTAATTACCGTAGCGGGCAACGATCCTAAAAAGATTGCCATGGCAATTGACTGGATCAAAGCATTGACCGAAGAACCAGAAGTCGGCCGCATTTACGAAGGTAAAGTCGTTAGTATCAAAGACTTTGGTGCGTTCATCAACATCATGCCAGGTATCGACGGCATGGTCCATATCAGCGAGCTTTCAAATGAGCGCGTTGAAAGGGTAGAGGACGTCTTGCATGAAGGTCAGATTTTGCCTGTCAAACTTGTCGGCATCGACGAGCGTGGCCGCCTAAGTCTAAGCATCCGTAACATCGAAGAATAATTGATTCGATGATTATCGTAAAAACACCCAGCAAGTTCGCTGGGTGTTTTTTGTTCGACGGCGAATTGTAAGATAAATTACGGCTCCTGCTAATCTATTCGCGTATCATAAACAGCGTAAGGAGAATTATTATGCTACCAAAACTACTACGTTCAACTATTTTCCTCAGCATCATGCGCTGGGTGATTCCAAAACTTTGGGCACAAATAAAAAAGCGCAATGCTATGAAACGGTAAGTGGTGTGAATTTAGTGTTTTCCTAGTATGAAAACATTATTCACTCGCTACTTTACTAATAATCCCTTCATACTTTTTCGTATCTAATGATATTAAATTGAGGTGTATGACATCACCTTTTTTCAGGCGTATAGAGATAATGCCTTCAATAGTAAATATTTGATGTGGGAAAGCGGGGATATCGGCCGAAAGGATGTACTGCTTTTCGATGCCACCATGGTAGTTATGAAGTACGGTCGCTAGTAGGAAGTCGGTATATTGACTATCCTTTTTGCCAACAGTAAGTGACATCGCAGCAGAGAATGCATCGTTTTTATCAGATTCTAAAAAGTTACCAACAGGCATGACGCGGTGCACGAGACCTCGAAGGAATTCTTTTCGATCCCGTATTTCTTGCAGTGACCGTGAGCCGCGCGTAAATTCATACTCAACTGAGCTGATAGTTGCGAAAGCTGTACTGTTCGCGGTCAACTTGGCAATAAGATCGACTAATGCCGACTGCTCGAATGCATACAAAAAGATATTTGTATCTAAATAAATAGTTGCGTTTTCACAAAACTGCTCAAAATTAGCGCTGAGCAGTAACATGCGACTGTGCCTCATAATCGTTCAGGCGTTTCGCAAGTCTCTTCAACTTATCCACATCAACAACGAATCTGTTCGATCCGGTCTTTTTTTGTTCGGGTACAGTAATCTTTTTTTGTATTTCTTTTTCGAGTTTGATTAACTTTGTATCCGTCATATCATCCTCCTTTATTTATACTCTTAGTATAGCACTAAATAGTATTGCTTATTTATTATCAATCTCTTTCATAATCCGATCCGTTTCAGTCAGGATTTTGATGATGCGCTGGTAGTGATTTAGGTCGTCGCTGGATAGTTTGCGGCCGCGGCGGTCTTTTTGCCATTTTTGGGCTGGCTGGTAGCCGCCGATGTAAAAATCCCAAGCAATTTTAGGTACATTGCCAAAATATTGGTCGTCGTTGATCCAGACTTTTTCATCCAAATAGGATAGCTTTTCAACTTCGTCGCTACCAGCGATAGGGAAGGTGGTGTCGTAGTTGTCGATATCCGTCGATTTCATCAGGTGCAGTTCGCGCAGCTGACGGCCAATTTTCGAAATGTTCCAGTATTCAATCGCATCTTTTGGTGCTGGCACGCGAGGGAAATCAATTTTCAAAAATTCTTTGTATTTGGTGCGGTAGTTCGGACTGTGCAATACAGCATAAATATAATCAAAAACACTTTCAGGTGTGACGGTTTCGGCCGCACTTGCTTGTTTTTTTCCATCCTGTAGGTCTTCGAGCAAATATGGCATATTACGAAAAAGTGCAGACAGTTCGGTTGTGTTGAAGTTAGGAGTGCGAGTGTCGCCTTCGTGATAGAGGTATAGCGGCGAAAGCGATTCCGCGCCCCTCATGCCAGGCCTTGACCAAAACCTCCTATCGATAATTTCATCGCTCGCGAAGACTGGTGCTGAGTTTGAAGGGTCAAACCCTCTTTTGAAAATAAGGCCTAAATTCTCTGATTTAATCATGTGATTCATCGTTGATTCGCGCATACGTGAATTAACGGCCTTGTCCCAGTATGTCCATCTTGTATCAAAAACTCGGTAATTAATCGGTACGATGCTTTCATTATTAAACATACCGAAGTTTCGCCTAGCGTCTCTAACTGTCCAGTCGGCCGTTTCCTTCAAGGAGTATTTTGCAATCAAATCCTCGTTTGAAATATTATTTGTATTTTCAAAATCCTGCATCCTTTTGCTTATTTCGTGGGAGCTAAGTGTGACCAGGAAGTCGTCGCGTGATGAAGATATGCCACTGGATGAATTCATAAACAGACCGTTAAGTTTAATTCCTTTTATGTATTCTGCTTGACCATCTCGGTTCACGTCTTGAAAGCTAATCAGTTCAGAATCTGGAAGAATCTTTTTCCAGTTAATTTCTTCGCTTAGCTTTTGAAATTTATCTTTGCGCCGACCGTATATATCTGCATGATAGATTTCAGCATCTTCGTTTATTTGTTTAGAATTAGTTTTGACGGCTAGCATTATGCCAACGCCTTGCATGATATCGAAAATGTTTTCATCTTTTTCATTGTCAGGTGAATTTTCAACCTTTCTCGAGTCGCCGTGTAAATTTAATACGTAAATCTTATCGAAAGTGCGAGAAAGGTGCCACCGCATACCCCGAAAAGTTGGATTATCAAGGTATCCATTATTTGTGATGTACCCTATGACACCCTCGCCGTTCTTTGCAATCATATCCTCTGCAAAAGAAATAAATTTAACGTAGTCATCACCTAGCATTTTTGAGTTTCGTTCCTGAAGTTTTTGCTTACCTCCCGGTTCAAAGCGGTACTTATCGATTAAACTATCCGCGTACTTTGTTTTATTCGAGCTCTCAGCGGAATATGGCGGGTTACCCATCACAATCATAATCGGGCGTTCGCTTTTAATCTCGGCGGCGTGCTGGCTTTCTTCGCTGACGGCTTCGGCCAGGCCAAAGCTGAACAGGTCTGGCTGCATCGGAATGCCTTCTTCTAGGGTATTGGTCAGGTAGATGCCCAGGCGTTCATTCAGTTTTTCAACGCCTGTTTCTTTTAGTGTCATGCTCAGTTTTAAATGAGCGATGGTGTACGGCGCCATCATCAGTTCAAACCCGTGCAGGCGCTTTACCAAATTGTCGGCGACATAGGCGGGCCAGCGACCTTCTTGGCCTTTGAATTCTTCGTGGATAAATTTGATCGTTTCGTTTAGGAACGTGGCGGTACCGACCGCTGGGTCTAATACCTGAACGCGGGGAATAGTAAGTGTTTTCGTCAGGCGGTCTTTGCGTTCGCCCTTTTTGCGCCACGGTTGAGTGTCGACTTCGTGGCTGATCGTTTCATCGCTTGCCAGGCCTTTGGCGATGCCAAATTCTTCTTTTAATATTTTGTCTACCTGGCGAACAATAAACTTCACTACTGGTATAGGGGTGTAGTAGGCGCCCATGCGTTTGCGTTCCAGCGGGTCGTATTCCTGCAAGAAATCTTCATAGAAATGGATAATCGGGTCTTTGGCATCATTGGTAGTATCGGCGATACGCAGGTGTTTGTGCACGATTTCCTGTACGTTGCTAACTTCGAAAACTTCGCACAGTTCATCAACGATATAACCCAGGCGCGTATCAAAATTTGGGCCGACGATATGATCAAAAAAGTGACGCAAAAATGGATTGCTGGCAGGCATCAGGTCGCGGGCTTCGTTGCGACTGAACGTATCGGGCGACAAACAGGCCATAGACGAGCGTTTGGGCGTACATATCAGCAAATTTTTCCTGGGTCAGGTCATGTACTAGCATTTTTTGCATCATTTGATACATTTTGTACAGTTCGCTATCCGTTTGACCGTCGGCCAGATATTGCACGACATTGTCGCGGATACGGCGGGCTTTACCGCCCATAATCTGCGCCAGGCGTTTGCCAGAACGGATTTTTTCGGGTGGTAATTCCAAAAAAGCTTGCAGTTCGCGTATTAGACGCTCGCCGTTTTCTGGGGTGGTGTAGATGAAATCATTTTTTACATACCCCAGGCTGATCGTCTGGTATTTTTCACCGTTTTTGAAAAAGCGAAATTCTAAATAATCTGTTAAAAACAGATTGGCATAGCCAGCGTAGCGGCTCATCTGTTCGGTTTTTTCGGTTTTGTCCAAATTAATGTCAATGTCTTTGGCTTCGGCGTAGCCTTTGGTTATTTTAGAATTAGATTCTTTTAAAAAGATAAAATCAGGTGCGCCGTGTTCACTGTGCTTTGGCTCGTTCGAAGCGTGTGTATCGTCAAAACTATTCATTAACCGTTCTAGGGCAGGGCGGTAGGTGTGCTCACGGGCGTGGCCCATAGCAAATTGTTTTTGAACTTCTTCAAGGTATGTGGCGATCGCGTTTTGCATAATTACTTGCCAGTATAACAGATATGGCCTATGGGTTTGTAATTCACGACAATGTATACTGGGATAGTGATCACCAAGCAACAACAACTCGATCAATTAAGGGCAGATATCCTTGAAAACGATATCTGCCCTGATTTAGCTGCGCAGGCGACACAGCTGGTGATGGGCGATGGTAATTTGGATGCGGATATTGTGTTTATCGGCGAAGCACCAGGCAAAAAAGAGGATCTAACTGGTTTGCCATTTGTTGGTGCGTCGGGTAAATTTTTAAACGAGATGTTAGCTCAGGCAGGACTGGAGCGCGCGGACGTCTATATTACAAACGTCGTTAAATATCGCCCACCCAACAACCGCGACCCAAAACCTGCGGAAAAAAAGGCGTTTATGCCATATCTACTCAAACAATTAGAAATTATTCATCCAAAAGTAGTAATTACCCTCGGTCGTCACAGTATGGAATATTTTTTACCCGGCGCGGTTATTGGCGAGGTTCATGGACAGCCACACACCGTTACGATTGATAATGACGATTTTTTAGTTATCCCGCTATATCATCCAGCAGCAGCACTATATAACGGCAGCTTGCGCGCGACACTCATCGAAGATTTCGTACGTGTTCCGCAGATTATCGCCGGCTAATTCGCTCGCCATTGCTCTTTTATTCTGTCCTTGGTACAATAGGAACACTTATCGAAAAGGGAACGACAGATTAATCGACAATTTACTGCCCTTAACTCGTATTTAAATTTCGCAATATTACATTGTTCAATCAACAAAAGGAGAAAACACATATATGGGTCAACGTAGACTCGGAAGCGTCCAAGG
>JAQGGY010000029.1 GCA_028289095.1 Candidatus Saccharimonadota bacterium | reverse complement strand
ACAGCGACCGGAACGAGCGATTGGGTGGTTGAGTTATTACCGAGGCGACCGTTTAAGTTATTCCCCCAGCAGGCCGCGACGCCGCTAGCGACAGTGCAACTATGCGAGGCGCCGGCCGAAATGGCTGTCACCGTCTTACTGGCGAGGACGCCGGTAGCAGTGACAGCGACGGGAACGAGCGACTGAGTAGTCGAGTTGTTACCCAGTTGGCCGTTGGTGTTTAGTCCCCAACAATATGCGATGGCGCTAGCGACAGTGCAGGTGTATGCGGTACCACCCGAAATGGCCGTGACAGTCTTGCCCGACAGCACGCCAGTAGCAGTGACAGCGACGGGAACGAGCGACTGAGTAGTCGAGTTGTTACCAAGTTGACCGTTAGCGTTAAGCCCCCAACAATATGCGATGGCGCTGGCGACGACGCAGGTGTGTGCGTTACCAGCCGAAATGGCCGTGACAGTCTTGCCCGACAGCACGCCAGTAGCAGTGACAGCGACGGGAACGAGCGACGCGGTAGTTGAGTTATTACCGAGGCGGCCGTTGGTGTTAGCTCCCCAACAATAAGCAGCACCAGAAGCTACGACGCAGGTGTGGTTGTTACCGGCCGAGATGGCTGTCACGGTCTTGCCCGACAGCACGCCAGTAGTATTCACAGCGACAGGAGCGAGCGACTTGACGTTTGAGTTATTGCCCAATTGGCCGCTAGTGTTAACCCCCCAGCAGTAAGCAGCGCCATTGAGAATACCACATGTGTGATTACTTCCAGCCGAAATATTGGTAAAATTATCGTCCACCCAGTCGACCGTACCAGCTTTTACAACTGAATAGTAGGATGCGAATAGCAGTGCGATACATGTCATAACGAGCGTACAGCCATAAACTGTACGCCTGAACACATACCGCGACAGTACACTGCCTCGCTTCATATTCTCCCCTTTACTTCACTTATCTACTTAGATTTTTTTGATAGATTTTGCTTTGCCGGAACGCGAATGATTGTTTTTTCTTTTAATACGTACGGTGCGGCAATGCTATTGATAGCTGCTAGTTTCTTCCAGCTGACGTCATGCTGAGTTGCGATTGATTGAATACTATCACCTTGTTCTACCGTATAGTTATCCCAGTTCTTTAGTGCGTTCAACCGGTTGCGACGTCGCAGCAACAGCCATCCGATTCCACTCCCGATTAAACCTAATAATGCTATTGATGTCAGAGTACCAGCAATCGTTGGTGCAATGAAGACTAATTGTCGCTTTGTTTCTTTTTGAATCAAGTGTTGAGTATCACCGGTCCCGAAGGTACCCGCGCGCTCATCATAGGCGATCTTTGCAGATGCATAGTACCAGCCACCAAAGAATGGTGACTTCTCGTTGACGAAAGACAGATCAAGTTTCTGATCGGCTAATACGGGATATCCCCCGCCGTTCTCGTATACAACACTACCAAATAATGAGGTTAGGTATACTTTTGCGTCCACGTCGGCAGACACATTGCCCGTGTTTTTCAAGTTTAAAGCATAGGTCTGTTTACCATTATCGACGCCAGTCGTAAAGCCTGCAACTTCAACGTTGCGTTGCAAATTGCCTGGTACAGTAGCGACGACTCGAATAGCCTGGCGTGTTCGGATACGGACATTACCGCTCGCCTGCTCTTCATCGTCAGCGCTCTGGAAGACGATACAGCCGTTATGTTCACCGACATCAGCCGTTGTCGGCATCGCCAGAGTAAAACCAACTTCTTCGCTCTTGCCTGGGTCTAATGTAACAGCTGACTTATCGATAGAAATCCATGCACCCATACGCTGCTTGGCTTCTGATTCCTGCGAACACGTAAATGATCCGGTATTAGTAACAACACCGTCGACTGCATACAGCTCGATCGTCTGTTTCCGGTCACTATTGTTCGCTACTAAAATAACATCTTTTTTCGTTTCACCTTTATCAGTATTTATAATAAAGATAGACTGCGTGCGCGGATTATTTGGGTCCGGGTTCGCTGGCCGTCCACCAATGCCGCCTGCTGACAAAGCTGATACATTAACACTTACAGTAAGTACTCCTAAGACTAGGAGTACTGCTGCAATAGAAAGACTTTTACGAAATAGCATAATTGAGGTTCTTCTATCTGAAATCTGATTTTAATTATTATTGAGCAGTGACAGTCTGGGTTAGACCGATCGTATAACTACCGGCTGGCGTAGCAGCTGGGATTGTCTGCGACAAAGTGACCCCTGTCAGGTAACCATTCCAAACATCGTCCGATGTAGCGCCGGCATTTAGAAGACTTACAGGTGTATTTGTTCCACCGCTGAATGTAGCTGTAGTACCTTTAGTGATGCCTGTTGCAGTACCAACCACAGGAGTCAGTGTGCCCGGAGTGGCGTTAACTGTTAACTGACCAGCCGCCGAAGTGCCGGCGTTAAATGGGTACGTATTAGTCCCATTTGTCCATGTTGCCGTCGGACCTGTAGTTGCCGCTAGTGTTAGCGTAAAGCCAGTGTTCGATGCACCAGGGTTATCGACTGTAATACGCTGCGTATTGCTACCAAACGTACCAGTTACTGTCTGGCCAGCTGATGTCGATACCGTTCCAGCTGTCATAGCGAAAGACGGCGAAGCGACTACCGAGCCGCCAGCATCCAAGATACTTGTTGACAGAACACCGGCATTGATCGTTTGTGTTAGGTTTGAGTTTGCCGTTGTTGCTGCCTGCACTGCAGGAGTTAGCCCAACGATGAGGGCTATTGCCGTCAAGCTGCCAATAAATCCGTTTCGTGTTGTTTGATTTTTCATATTTTTCCTCTGTATATTCTGTTATACATTCAGTTACGGGATTATGCTTATTCTATTGGATTATACCATAAGCATTAATACTAATAAATAATAAAAATATTTTTTACAACACCCTATATAATGTATTACCTATACAAATAATGCGTCGCCGAATTTTAACACGACAAGTACGACCATCAAAACGATCCAGCTTGCAATGACAAGTTTATGTAGGTCCTTTTTCAAGAATCTTTGCACTAATTTATTGCGTTTCTGATCAAGGTCGAACGTATTTTTTTGTAGGTTGTAGCTGGTGATCGTCGCGAGTAGTATCGTCGTGCTGAACGTTACAATCAAGCACCACGGACAAAGTACTTGGATATCATACAGACTATTAAAAAACAACCAGTAGGCAAAAATCGCACCTAAAAGATACCCTAGATTCGCATACATATAAAACCAACGAGGCAAACGCGCCTGCGCCAAGCCAAGTGCGGCCACGACAATCACGACAGGGAAAGCCATCAGTCCAATGAACATATTTGGAAACCCAAAGACTGTTGCCTGCCACGTCTGCATAACCGTCGAGCAGTTTAATACCAGATTAAACGAGCAGCTGAGTACCGTCGCTGGGTCTTTTAACAAATGAAACTCTTCAACTGCAAGTACAAAGCTTGCAATCAATCCGACGATACCAAAAGCAAGCATCGTCCCGAATAAGCCCTTGTATTTCGGTCGTTTCGGCAGTAGTTCGTTAATTTTAGACATAATAACTGACCTCGCTAATTGTAGGAAGCGGCCGGCCACGCCATAGGTTTTGTAATGCGCCGTCATCACTGAGGGCGACAATACTTGGATATTCGACAATATCGTATGCCCGGCAAAATGTTGCACCGTCACGGGATTCAGGATTAATCGTTTCAAGTTCATGACCCGTTTGACGTTCAAAATCACGTAAATAATCTAGAACTTCCCTTGCATGGTCACTTTCTTCTTTATAGATGACGACTGCCTTCATAGATTCCTACTTTCTACGGCGTTGCTGTAAAATTTCTTCGAACTCATCAAGCGTTTTAAAATCATGATACACACTTGCAAAACGAACATACGCAACCTCATTGCGAACTGCTAGTTCATCCATCACAAGATCACCAATTTGTCGCGACGTTACTTCACTTTCACCCAGTTCATATAACGCGTCTTCGACGCCGTTAATCATTTCTTCTACTTCGACTTCTGATGAAAAGAACTTGCCGACTGATCGTTTGATTGCGATTGATAGTTTGTCGCGGTCAAACAGTTCACGCGAGCCGTCTTTTTTAACTACTGCCAAGTTTGGTCGTTCAATACGTTCGTAGGTAGTAAAGCGATGCTTTCCATCGTGAGATTCACGGCGACGACGTATTGTGACACCATCGGCAGATTCGCGTGATTCTATAACACGACTATCTCCAATTTTATATTTCGAGCTCATGTACTACCTCTTAAGATTCGTCAGATTTTTTATTCTTTTTGCGGCGACGAAGGAATGCAGGTGTGTCTGATTCATCAGCTTCTTCTGGCTGATCGTTCCAAATGTTATGGGTTGTGTCATCGGCAAAGTTTGCAGCAACATCAACTTGATCTAAGTCCATATTAATTGCTTCAACTGCGGCATCGTCAACAGCTGGTTCACGACGTTGGTTTAATGCGGATGGTGTTTCTAATTGTGCCGCTTGTTCGTGGAAATATGCACTATCGAAACCTGTTGCAATGACGGTGATGATTAATTCGTCTTCCAGTTCAGGTTTTAAAGTTGCACCAAAGATAATGTTTGCATCTGGTGATACAGAACTAGTGATAATCTCGGCAGCTTCCTGGATTTCGCTCATGCTCATATCGTAGCCACCAGTGACGTTAAATAGTACACCCTTGGCGCCGTCGATCGATACTTCGATTAATGGCGATTCAATTGCTTGTTGAGCAGCTTGTGCAGCACGGTCATCGCCACTGGCGCGGCCAATACCCATCAATGCTGATCCGGCGTTGCTCATAATAGCTTTTACGTCGGCAAAGTCCAAGTTGATCAGACCGTGTTCGGTGATCAGTTCAGAAATACCCTGTACACCCTGACGCAGGACGTCATCGGCGATTTTAAATGTTTCAAGTAATGGAGTGCGGCGATCAATCGTCTGAAGCAGTCGATCGTTTGGAATCGTAATTAATGTATCCACCTGTCGGCCAAGTTGGGCAATCGCCCAATCAGCATTCTGACGACGCTTGTCGCCCTCAAAGCTAAATGGCTTTGTCGCAACACCAACCACCAAAATACCAAGGTCGCGGGCGATTTCTGCTACC
This sequence comes from Candidatus Saccharimonadota bacterium, assembly GCA_028289095.1. Taxonomy (GTDB): domain Bacteria; phylum Patescibacteriota; class Saccharimonadia; order Saccharimonadales; family Saccharimonadaceae; genus UBA6022. Next base: position 3,986 of record JAQGGY010000029.1, on the reverse strand, counting down.
ACATGCCCTGCACCGCTACCTGTACCGCCACCGGCACCAATAGTGACAAAAATCATGTCAGCACCTTCGATAGCGGCGCGGATTTCTTCGCGTGATTCATTTGCTGCTGCTTCACCAGTTGCGGGATCGGCACCAGCGCCTAGTCCGTTTGTGGTCGTATGGCCAAGGTGGATTTTTATATCAGCCCTTGAATTATGCAATGCTTGCGCATCCGTGTTCATAGCGATGAACTGAACACCTGATAATCCGGCGTCCTTCATTCGGTTAACAGCAGAGCCGCCGGCACCGCCGACACCTACGACTTTTATGCTCGCAAATGTTTGTATTTCACTTGGTTTTACTTCAGGCATGGAATTGCACTCTCCCCAGATATTCTATTCTTAATTTAGTATACCATTATTGTTCAAAAAATAGTTATGCCTTGAAACGGTCTAAAAACTTAGACACCATTCCAGTAGCATTTTTGAGCGCAGCTTTGCCGCCACCCTTCACTTCATGACGGCCTGCGATATGACTAGCCCCATGAACATCAACCAACATCAGACCAACCGCAGTTGCGAATTCTGGCTGATCAATGTTTTCAGCAACACCACCATATCCGGCAGACTTACCAATGCGCGCAGCAAGTCCCAATTTTTCTTTTGCATACTGCGCAATACCCTTTAGGTTCGCTGTTCCGCCCGTCAGTACGACACCGCTTGGTAACTGGCCTGCGCGACCAGCTTTTTTAAGCTCTTTTTGGATTGCATCAAATATTTCTTCAAGTCGGGCTTCGACGATTTCGTCAATCTCTTCGGTATTAAACGTCATTGTTTCTTTTTCATGCTTTACGCTAACTTCTTCGTTCGCTGATCGCGCAACGGCCACTGCGTGGCTAATTTTTACCTTTTCGGCAATTTCAGGGTCAGTTTTCAAGCCAATCGCCAGGTCATTTGAAATATTAGAGCCGCCCAAAGGAATAACTGCAACATATTGCAGATCACCCTCTTCAAATACTGCGATGCTCGTCGTTGCTCCACCCAGATCAATCACTGCGACGCCATTTTCAAGCTGCTGTTCGTTCAAAACAGCACGCGCAGCTGCCAGAACTGCTGGTGTAATTGTATGCGGCATCACCTTTGCCATTTCAGCGGATTTTTGCAAATTAGCCAGATGTGGTGCTAACGCCGAGACGACATTGGCGTTAATTTCTAGGCGCGTCCCCGTCATGCCAATTGGATCTTTGATATTATCCTGGCCATCCAGACGGTAACTATGCGGCACAACTTCTAAAATTTCACGGTTTGCTGGTACTTTACCAAGAGTAGCTACTTCTTCGATACGCGCGAGGTCTTCATCAGTGATTTCGTGATCCATACCGCCAACCGCTATCATGCCGTCGGCCTTGCTGCTTAGGATATGTGCGCCATTGACACTGATTGACGCAGCGTCAACTTGGTAGCCACTCATCCGTTCAGCCTCGCCAAGTGCCGTGTCAATCGCCTGTCCAGGACCGGCTAAATGTGCGACCACGCCTTTTCGCATTCCACTATTAGGTGCTGAACCGACACCAACAATCGTTGGTGACCCTGTCGTCGCGTCAATATGTCCAACCACACAGCGAACAGTGGTCGTTCCGATATCGATGCCGACTGCATATCGAGAAGTTTCTTGCATGTGTTTTAGTATAACGCTTATGACATATTTTGAATAGCCTTCTTCGCTACACAGTACTATGCTGTTAACTATTAGCAAACAAGCTTTACATAGTATGCTCGAAAAAACCTCCAACCTGCTCTATACTACAGGTATGAAATTAGGCGTATTCGATAGTGGCATTGGTGGCGAAGCGGTTGCCGCCGCACTGCAAGTCACCTTTCCTGATGCGGAAATCATAACCGCTAACGACCGTGCCAACGTTCCGTATGGCAACAAACCCAAAGGCGCGGTCGTCGTTCTAACCGACAAAGCCATCCAGCCGCTTCTCGCCGCAAATTGCGATGTCATAATCCTTGCGTGCAATACAGCAACAGCATTAGTGATCGAAAAGTTGAGGGAATGGTACCCACGGCAACTATTCATCGGTATCGAACCTATGGTCAAAACAGCAGCTAGTATCACGAAAAAGAAAGTAATCGCCGTTTTTGCAACGCGCGCCACCCTTGACAGCCAAAGGTATGCCGCACTTGTTGAACGCTACGGCTCGGACGTCACTATTATTGAACCCGACTGTAGTCAATGGGCATATTGGATCGAGAACAATCAGATTAACCAAACGCATATCAAACAAGTCGTCGATTACGTATGCGATCAGCACGGCGCTGATGTCATCGTCTTAGGCTGCACGCATTACCACTGGATAAAAGAAATGATTATTGAATACGCCAATGGTCGCGCTCAAGTCATCGAACCGTCGGAAGCGATTGGCCGACGCGTACAGCAATTACTCGCTAAAGTTGCGTAAGAATTTCTGCGCCGTCTTCGGTGATCAACACCGTGTGCTCAAAATGCGCTGCAAGGCTACCGTCACGTGTGCTGATTGTCCAGCCATCGCCGGCCGTATCGGTAATAATCTTTTCACCACCAAGAGTCGCCATCGGCTCGATCGCAATCGTATCCCCAGGCTTTAGTAATACGCCTGTTCCCTTGCGGCCATAATTCGGAATCTCTGGGTCCATATGCATTTCCAAGCCGACGCCATGACCAACCAAGTCACGAATAATACCTAGTTTGCCATCATTCAATACTTTTTCAATCGCAGCACCAATATCACCCGTATATACAGGACCTTTAATCGCATCAATTCCAGCATACAAACTACGCTCGGTAAAATTTATCAAATGCTTTTTTATACCCGTTGGCGGTTCATCAACTATCATCGTAAAAGCGCTGTCCGTTTTCATACCTTTATAAGTAATCACCAAATCAAAACTGACGACATCACCTACTTCCAGCACATATGCCGTCGGAACACTATGAACAATTTCATCATTAACGCTGATGCAAATTACGTTTGGAAAGTTTACTTCGGCGGTTTTATACGTTGCAATCGCGCCGTGGCGAATGATTTCTTTTTCTACCCATGCATCAATTTCCAGCTCGCTCATGCCTGCATGGACATAGGCTTTTAAATCACGATAAACCGACGCCAGGATTTTGCCGCACTCGCGCATTGCTTGAATTTGCGCTGCAGATTTTAAACCAGTTTGCACGCTACTAATTCTTCCATAATCCGGTCATGTACTTGTCCGACTGTACCCGTACCGTCGATGTGTACGATATTAATATGTTCCTCGGTAAAGTAACCAAGTACTGGATACATTTCTTGGCGGTAAATACGGAGTCGCTCTTCGATAATTTCCGGCTGGTCATCTGCGCGGCCACGTACCTCAAGTCGTTTCAATAATTCACTACGTGGAACTTCTAGTACGACAACTAGCGCAATCGAACGGCCGTGCTCTGGCTGGGAATCAACTAGCCACTTTGCTTGCCCTAATTGGCGAGGAAAACCGTCAAGGATAACACGATCAATGTTCGTGGCTCGTTTTAACGCATCGCCCATTAGCGCGTTTACTTTTTCCGGGCTAACAAGTGCACCAGTCTGCATTTCTTTGATCAGTTCGATGTCGTGCGTATCACGTAGCAATTGGCCGGCACTTAACCAGCGCCAACCATGACGTGCCGCAAGCATTTGTCCCTGGACACTTTTACCAGCGCCAGCTGGGCCAAAAAATACAATCATTATTCTATGCTCCTTTTTTGTTTAACTTAGCGCTTCTTTGACAAGTTTTGCCACAAGCGAACCATCAGCTGTGTTGCCAACTTTCGATTTTACAGCGCCAATCACCTTACCCATATCGCTCATACCATTCGCACCAAGTTGCTGCACGACAGCCTCTACGATTGAGCGGACTTCGTCTTCGCCAAGTTGTTCTGGTAAATAGACTTTGATGACATCAATTTCATTTTGCTCAACCTCGGCAAGGTCAACTCGGTCGCCTTGAGTA
>JAQGGY010000023.1 GCA_028289095.1 Candidatus Saccharimonadota bacterium | reverse complement strand
ATTTTTGTACGAACCCACGGTGGCGTTCGCGATATCTTGACGAGACACACCAAAATGTGAATAGATCTGTTGAATATCATAGTGACCAGCGCCGTCGGTGCCGCTGTCGTACACGGCAAGCATCTGCTCTTTTGAAGTAACGCCGTTACGAACGATATTATCATCACCCAAAGCCTGTACGTTTGTACTGGCAAAAGGAAAGACACCAGCGGTTAATTGCAACACCAGGGCGAGTGACGCGACAGATGCCACGCTGATTTTGGCAATTTTTTTTGCACCTATTCGGCCAGTAATGGCTGATCCTAAGATTTTTTCTTTAATAAATTTAAGCATAAACACCTCGCTTTCTTGTAGTGGTCTCTCTCTTAACTCTCTACATCAATAATCCCATAAAATACGTCAAATTACAATATTGTTTTATAGTGTGAGATTAATCACAAAATAAGCTGACTGACAATTAAAAATAAAATAGCCCCGCCGAAATAGCAGGGCTATTTCAGGCGAGGCAAATTGAAGCGTTACGCTTCGTCTCCCGGCACATCAAACTGGCGCAGGGGATGCGACTCTCTCTTTGCGGGAGCCTTGGCCAACTCTGCCTCTCGTTTTCCGATATTGCGCATACGAACAACACCGGCGATCAAGAGGAAGATGAATAGAGCAACCACAACTATCCAAATATTCGGAACGGGGAAGTAGTCCGAACTCATTCCCCAGTTAAAGAACCATCCTATGGACTGGTCAAACCATTCCGGCATATCAATTTCCATTAACTGCTCCTATCAATCGTCAAATCAAAGGGCATTAACTGCTCATTAATAATATAACAATGGATACATCTGTCAATAGTCTATAATATAAGCAATATGAAACTCATTTTCGCCCAAGGCAACCCAGGTGCGCAGTACGCCACCACCCGTCACAACGTTGGGTTTTTGGTTGTCGACAAATTAGCGGCGCAGTACAAGGTAGAATTTGTTAAAAAAACAAAATTTCACGCTGATATCGCCGAAGTCCAAATTGCTGGCGAAAAAGTACTGCTAGTAAAACCTGCGACATTCTATAACGAAACAGGGCAGGCAGCCCGCATGATTATTGATTTTTACAAATTAAGTGCCAAGACTGATTTCTTAGTCATTCACGATGACCTCGCGCTACCGCTCGGCACGCTCCGTATTCGTGAAAGTGGACGTGACGCGGGCAATAATGGCATTAAGTCATTAAACGCCCATCTAGGCACGAATTACACGCGTATTCGTATCGGCATATATAATGAGTTGCGCGATCGCATCCATGATGCCGATTTTGTCCTAAGTAACTTTACCAAACCCGAAGCCGACACATTAAACGACGCTATCATTCCAAAAGTCACCGAACTAATCGACGCATTCTGCACGGGCAACATCGAAGCCACTAGTCACAAGCTATAAATACTAGTCTGCAACTATACGCCTAGCAAAGTGATGACATACCCAACTAGGGCAATGCCGCCAACCAGCATCGCTGCCTGGATCGTACCCATACGACGCGGTTGCTCGTGAATGTCAGGAATAATATCACTAGCGGCAACATAGATAAAGAAGCCTGCTGTAAGGGCTAGTAATGGACCGACGGGCAAATGCGCATCCGTACCTAGGAAATAAACAAATAGTGCAGTAATGATGGTCGCCAGTGCTGTCGCGACATTCGCAAGTAGCACCGTCTTGTTTTTCCAGCCACGTGACAGTAGCAGAGCGAATGTCCCGAGTTCCTTTGGAATTTCATGCGCGCTCACTGCTATGGCAGTAATTACACCCGTAGGGATGCTGACCAAAAACGCTGCACCAATCGCCAGGCCATCAATTGCGTTATGCATAATATCACCGATAATAATCAGCCGTCGTTGCTGTACGTTTTGATGCGCCTTTAATTCGTGTTCATGGTGGTGGTGAAACCAACTTGCGCAGCGTTCTAGTACAAAGAAAAATGTAAATCCGCCTAAGGTCCATAATAATAGTTCGCGCGGTTCACCTAGTTCGAACGCTTCAGGTAGCAAATCAAAAAACGCTGCCGCTAGTAACGCACCCGCACCAAAGGGAAGGGTTAATAAAATTGCCAAATCCCGGCGCTTTTTCACGCGCAGTAAAAGCAGCCCGCCGATAAACGACAAAGCGCTGCCAACTAGGATCGAAATAATCAGGGCGACAAGTGTCATATTCGTTCTATCGTACCATGAAATCATAGCACCATGCCACCGTTAATTGACGGTTGTATATAAAAATGATAAAGTACACACATATTTTGGAGCCTCCATACAGCATGACGCTGGCTTTAAAATCGAGTTCAGCGAAAACATCTACCGACCGAAAAGAGTCATGATCATGGCACGCGTTTCAAGAAAAGATAAAGAAGCATTGCAAGAAGTTTTTATAGCTATCAAAAACGAAATCAACCTTAAGCGTCTTTTCAAAACTTATGCCTTCGAGGCAGTCAATGTCGAGGTGCCGGTCGTCGAGACAACTTCATCCAACAAGCCCAAGTGGCTCGGTAAGTTGGCCAGATTGTGGGATGTTAAAAAAACGTCCTACGAAAACCAGAAGCTATTGGCATTTCAACGGTCAGATTCTGATTCGATTGCCATGCTTGTAAATGGCGAAATACTCACCGCACGCACCCTGTATCGGCCTTTCCGACGTGTAGACTTCGATACGCTGGATTCAGCGGAATACCAGCGACTGCTAAAATATGGCATGGACTGGTACCGAGAGGTAAGTAATCGGTAACCAGACATATCTACTTTTCGCTGAACACACAGCCCATCTCTTTTAATTAAGAGGTGGGCTTGTTCATAGGTAAACGTTTGACAACATTGGAATATACGTCATAATCATGCATACTCGTCGAGAATTGACACCCACCCACCGTCATACTCCGGGTTGGAGTGTAATAGACAAAAACCGATTAGATAGGTATATGGAATGAACTACCACAAGCCGAGCAAAGAAACTACCATACGGGACCTCTTCGCACGCAGATACGCAGTCATTGAACCTTTACTATTCTACTGTCGTGGCGCTCAGGTGCCATACGCGTACGCTGATGAACGGGAAGTGATGTCGCTTTTTACCGATTTCATCAATACAGATATAGGCGGAATACTTGTCAGACAGTGGTACCGTCAATCGCAGCATACGCTGGCAATGATCGAATACGTCGATTGCAACCAGAATACTGCCAGCGATGAGCTTGTCAGGCTGGCTCACACGGCCGCTAGTATCGAAATCGATACATTATCCGCCCGGCTGCTTGCCGCAGCCATCTAGCCGTCAACTCCAAATGCCCGCCGTAGCAAAACGGCGGGCATTTTATCTTTCATAGCTATTGACATTAGTATAATAAAATGATAAAATAGATACAATTTTGTGAGTCACGTCTTTTTGCCGTTAGATTCCAGAAGGGAATTTAACAAGATGAGATTCAAGAAAGGCATCAATGAACGCTAAGTTCAACTTGCCGGAAGCGCTCGCCGCTTCCACAACCATGCCCGTCGATGAACGGAACGGACTCGTCAAATTCACCGACGACTTCCAAAAACTGCTCAACGACATCACCACCGAAGCCAAGGCATCGCTGGAGTTCCTGACCGACAACCCCGATCGCATGCCCTACATGATGGGGACCGTCGAAACCGATTCCAAACTGGAGTCAGACTGGCTAACGAGCGACAAGTCCCTCGCGGACGCAATGATCCCGCAGTACGCCGAAAACGTCCGCATGTACCCGATCCCCGGCACCTACAGCGTCCTGACGGACTTGGACGCCACCATCGCAGACCACGACTTGGCAAAGGAATTCCCCCGCACCATCTCCAAGTACAACATCCCGACAAAGGCAGAACTGGAACAGCTGGTCGTCGGCCTGCGCGCACTGCGCGACTAGCCATCTCATCTCGTTAAAACGCACAAGCCCGCCACAATTGTGGCGGGTGTTTTAATATCCATCCCGTATATAAAAAATAACCCCGCTATTAAAAGCGGGGACGCTGGAATTTCCAACGATTTATAGATATACGCCACTGCTTGGACGAGGCTCGAGCCGTACGGTATTACTTTTTCAAGCAGTGTGCCCAACCAAGCTCATTCGCGTTGTTACGCACAAAGTCTGCGTCGACATTGCCTCGAAAATTTCCGCCGTTTTTGGTCCGGATCTTGTCGATCTGTTCATCAGTCCAACTTACATCAGCGAAACGAATGTCGCCACTTTCTGTTTTGGCAATGAGAATATGGCATCCACCGACCTGTACATCGAAGCGCATTTTGTCATCCGATCCGTGTTCGTCGCTAACGAACGTCGGATTCTCAAAGCCGCGCTCCTCCAAATCCGCTACGACAGCATTGCGCTGATCTGTACTCGATCCGCAGGCGGACAAACCGAACGCGAAGGCTACGAAAACGAATGGTGCGATTATTACTTTGATACGACACTTCATGAGCGCACTCTCCTAGGGTAAGTAAAGCTGGGCTAGTCGTGGTCGACAATCTGAAAGTCAATGATTAAGGTACGCAAATACTTAACTTAGCGAGTCATCGACATACGATAACGTATATCTACTAAGTTGCATCCATATGAACTTTTAACATATTTTATATATAAAATCAATTATTTTTCCAAACGAAAAGGCGCCAGGTAAGGGTGGGCATCACCTGGCGCCATTTCGCCCTTTAACCCACCCGTAGGGCATAGCGTGACCCACCTCACAAAATGGAGGTCCGCCGGTTAAAGGGATTAGTATGCGCGCAATGCTATTTGTCCACTAGTGGAGGGTAGTTACTAGATAAACACATTGCACACAACCTAACATAAGTTAGAATAGGGGGTATAAGGTGCGTTTGGTAAATCTCGCAGATTCAACCAATCATGTCTCATATTAGCACGTATTTGACATAAAGTCAATACTTTTTGAAACATTTCATCATGAAGATCAATAGAGCGACCCCTGATAAGCATAACTATTTAAAACCTTTGACAAATATCGCAAAGGTTCCTAAGTATGTTTACTTTACCGGCACACTACCCGAAGAGCGCACGACCTCTGTCGCGATCATCGGAACACGCAAGCCAACAGCGTACGGCAAAGAGGTTGCAAAGCAGTTGACGCACGATCTGGCAAAAAAGGGCATTGTCATCGTCAGCGGCCTAGCATTTGGCATCGATTGCATCGCGCATCAAGCCGCAATAGACGCCCATGGCACGACAATAGCGGTCCTGGCTAGCAGTGTCGACCAGGTTACTCCACGGTCAAATCAAGACGTCGCCAATCGAATCCTAAATAGCGGCGGGGCAATCCTAAGCGAATATGAACCGCCGACAGATGCGCGTATTCATCATTTCCTGGAACGGAACCGGATCGTTAGCGGACTTTCTGATGCAGTTGTTGTCATCGAAGCCGCCGCACGTAGCGGCGTATTGTCGACCGTCAGCCACGCCCTGGAACAGGGGAAGGAAGTATTTGTCGTCCCAGGCAATATCACCAGCCCATTATCCGCCGGTTGTAATGCACTGTTAAAACAAGGTGCCCATATCGTCACTTGTGCTGAAGACGTACTAGAAGTCATCGCCCCCGAATTACTAGAGGCGCAGGCCATGTTGCCGCTAGGCAGCACCCCACTAGAATCCGTCATTATCGGGTTAATCCAATCCGGTATCCGTGACGGCGATGAATTGCAGCGCCAATCACTTGTGACAGCGGGTGAGTTTAGCCAGGCACTAACGATGATGGAGATTAACGGGACTATTCGGGGCCTAGGTGGCAATCAATGGGCGTTACGCTAACTCATTGACGAACCAGCACTATAATGTTATTTTAACAATAATGCGTTGAGTTTTGTACGCCTGAGGAATTATAAAAAATCCATCATCCATCTTTCAAAACTCCGCAAGGACTTTTGACATAGAAATAGCAAGGAGAATTGTGGTCAAAGTTACCGATATGACAATGATCGGTTCGTTTAGCCTCGTGTTTAGCGGACATATCATTGGATACCGCGCAGACAGAGAGCCTATATTCAAACCAGACACTCGGTTTTTCCTATCGCGGCAAAACCATCCAGGCCGCTTCTTTCATAATTCCAGCCTGCAAATCAGGGAATTCCTTGAATTGCTAGAAGAACTAGACGATGCGAACACCTGGATAACAACCCGTGAATACAGTTCGCCACCGGTTCATGAAGATCACCCCGACGCTTCCGAAGCACCGCCTCATGTCGCAATGATGGCGTGTATTCACTACCATCACTTAAATCCTGATGAACAAAAGGCATTAGCCGCAAAGATTTTCAAGGAAGTTTACGACAACGACCCATGGGGAAAGCCACTCCAGCTAGAAACTGAAGAGTTTTATTACTGGAGATGGCACATGGCACACAGCTGATCCTGTTTTTACATAACTATGTCAAAAGTCGCCGGCCACCCTTTGGGGTGTGCCGGCGCTTTTTTATGTCAGATATAGAATTGTCGCCAATATTGACGATTCCTCATAATAATGTTATTTTAACAATAATGCGTTGAGTTTTGTGCGCTAGGAATGTTTCATTCAATATCTACATCAAAACTCCGCACGGACTTTTGATACAGTACCGACAAGGAGACGCCATGCAAGCACATAGCAGAGACTCGATAGACCTAGACCTGCAGATCATCATCGATAGTGTGACTATCGCCCAAAAAATGATCGATCTTGCTTGTACCGATCTGAGTAACATGATTCATACGACAACCAGCGAACTGATTGCCAAGTGGCGACCCAGTATTCCCGTCCGCAACATTACTCTTGACGGCGGGCAAACGGTCATCAGCACCCTGCTAGTGTTCCCATTGCCGAATTTTTCTACCTACGCTGTCGCAGATACATTCGACGGCGTCATCAGTCTGTCGCACATTGGCGGGAAAGAACCACGAACAACCGTCGGCAAGGCCATCCCAACACGGGACATTCCCCTGACAGAACAGCCTGAACGCTATCCACATTTGAGCATCGAAAAGATCGCCAATAAACTCACAATAATGAGACTGGACATGCGCGACAACTAACGGCATCCGAGCTGTATCAAAAAGTAAAGCCGGCCACCCTTCGGGGTGAGCCGGCACTTTTTATTTTTCAGCACTATTGACAGATAAAGATAAATTTATGATAGTATGTGTATATACACTGACATACCGTTGGTCCGCACTTTTCATCGTCGTGAGGTTCACTCGCGACACCAGAGACAGGGGGAAAGATAATGACTGCAATGATCGAACATAAACAGCTTGCTTACCTAGGCTATTACTTTGGTGTCGAAGGTATCGCCAAACTATCGTGCACCGATAGTGACGCCGTCAGTAATGTCGATGTACGAGATTGGATACGAGGCGCGAAAAAGCCATCATCGGAACAATCCGCTCGGCTACAGTGCATACACCGACACCTAAAGCACAAAATTGATAGCGAAGGTCCGAATGTCGACCTGACGTGGTTCTTTTCCGAAGACGTCATTAAACATCTGCACAAGAATAATTTTGCAGAAGTCGACAGATTAGCTGGCTTTTATACACCTCCTCAACATTGATTAGCATCCCTACTACCGCGAGAGGGGTATGTTCACTTCCTCTGTCTCTCGCAACCAGAATTTTCAACGCGCTTGAAGGCTGTGGTTGCGATCGAAACATCAATTTCGCATTTTTATTATTATGATATAGTACTAACTATTACGTCAGCCTGACGTTACGATACATAATATATCGTATCAAAGGCTCCGTAGGATCTTTTGATAAAACACACCTACATTTAGGAGCTTGCTATGAAGTTTTCACTAGTAAGTGGCGGCGAACGCGCGAACGCAAAGCAGCATGAATTAGCGGACGCCATCAATGATGCGAATCTGCAGGACTTTACATCTAGAACACCGACGATCGCCGCGGTATATCAAGCTTGGACGCGCTACGTAGGATACTTTCCAGCCCTAGCGCCGACACGACTTTTCGTGATTGGTCGCAAGTCTGTTTTATATCCCGTCGCGTATCAAGTCACTCCCAGCCCCCATAAAAACCCCGAACACACAAGTCTGGCTGATCATACGCGCGTACCCTACGCATGGGTCACCGACAAAAAGAAGCTAGTCCTTGCTATCGACGGACACTTTTACTTCGTCGACCCCTTATATGTATCAGACTGGCTGACTGAACCGATGATCGACCGCTTGATCCTGTCACTGAAAGGGGACAACGACGCACTAGCAAGGATGTATATAGATGAAATATTACACATCATTGTAAGTCGGCCTCCTAAATCGTGATACGTTTATCAAAAGTCGCCGGCCGTCCTGCCAAGGATGAGCCGGCACTTTAGTGAACCGCTATGCAGTGGAGCTGGCATAGTAGGATAATACATGTCAAGGGTCCTCGGCCGCCACACCACGTGGCGGCCTTTGACTTTTACAACCTGTTTACAAATCTATGCAAGTTGCGTATAACTAATCATTGTGTTTAGCTGAATAGATAAGCACAAGGAATTTATGAGCAAGAATTTAGTAATCGTCGAGTCACCAGCAAAAGCAAAAACTATCGAGAAATACCTCGGGAGCGATTTTCACGTCCTTTCTAGCGTCGGACATATTCGCAGTATCGCCAAAAAAGTAAAGGGCGGCACTGAACCTATTCAAGTTGATAAAGGCTTTGAAACGACGTACGAAATCGATTCTGAAAAAAAGAAAACCGTCGCCGAACTGCGCAAGGCCGTCAAAGTCGCCGAAACAGTCTGGCTTGCAACCGATGAAGACCGCGAAGGGGAGGCAATTGCCTGGCATCTTTGTGAGGTCCTGAAACTTGATCCGAAAACAACAAAACGTATCGTGTTTCATGAAATCACCAAGAAGGCTATTGAAGAGGCTGTCAAACACCCACGGACAGTAGATATGAGCCTTGTGCAGGCGCAACAAGCCCGCCAAATCCTTGACCGCCTGGTTGGATTTGAATTGTCGCCAGTCGTCTGGCAAAAAGTCCCTGGCGGTAAATCTGCCGGCCGCGTCCAGTCACCAGCTGTCCGTTTATTAGTCGAACGCGAGCGTGAAATTGATACCTTTAACGGATCATTTACGTTCAAAGTTACTGCCGAGTTTATGCACGACGGCCAGTTAATCAAAGCAGAACTGCCTAAACGCTTTGAAACTGAACCTGAAGCCCAGGCATTCCTAGAATCATTAATTGGTGCTAATTTTACCGTATCAAATATTACGACCAGCCCTAGCACACGTAATCCAACCGCACCATTCACCACCAGTACATTGCAGCAGGACGCCAACAGTCGTTTAGGTTTTGGCGCAAAGGCTACGATGTCTAGCGCGCAAAAACTATACCAAGAAGGTAAAATCACCTATATGCGTACCGACTCAGTTAATCTGGGTGGCGAAGCCATCGCAGCGGCGGCTAGTTACATTAAAAGCGCATTCGGCGAAGAATACAGCCAAGTCCGCACATTTAAAACCAAGTCTGCAGGTGCGCAAGAAGCCCACGAAGCGATCCGTCCAACAGATATGGCAGCAGAACGTGGCAGTAGTAACGAATACGACCAGAAATTATACACATTAATCCGTAATCGTACGCTCGCCAGCCAAATGGCCCCTGCAAAACTTGAAAAGACAGTCGTTACGATTGCCATTTCAACAGCCAAAGAAGTCTTTGAAGCAAAAGGCGAGGTGATTATCTTTGACGGTTTCCTACGTGTCTATGGCGGCAGTAAAAAAGATGCCGATATTTTGCCGTCAGTAACAAGTGGTGATTTACTCGCACTTGAAGCAGCGACGGCCAAGCAATTATTTGCCCGACCGCCAGCTCGCTATAGCGAAGGTGCACTCGTCAAAAAACTTGAAGACCTCGGCATTGGCCGCCCGTCAACCTACGCAACGATCATCAACACCGTCCAGGTACGCGGCTACGCCGAAAAAGGCGAAGGCGAAGGCACACCCCGTGATGTGATCGTATACAGTCTGAAAAATAACCAGGTAGAACGTGATGTCATTCAGGAGAAAACTGGTGCCGACCGAGGAAAATTGGTACCAACAGCGGCAGGGCAAGTCGTTAGCGACTTCTTGACGAACCACTTTGATCAAATCGTCGATTACGGCTTTACCGCAAAGGTAGAGGAAGAATTTGACGAAATCGCCAACGGTAAACTCGAACGCAACAACATGCTTCAGGAATTCTACAAACCATTTCACCAGTTAATCGTTGAATCTGGCGGCATCGACCGCTCAACTGTCGCTCAAGCGCGTGAAATCGGTATCGACCCGAAAACAAATAAACCTGTGATGGCACGTTTTGGCCGCTATGGACCAATGCTCCAACTGGGTAGTGGTGAGGATAAAGAAGAGAAGGTCTTGTTTGCACCGCTTCCAGCAGGGAAAAAGATTGAAACCGTCACCCTAGAAGAAGCCTTGCATGCCTTTACATTACCCCGTATCCTTGGTAAAACAACCGATGGCGATGACATTAAAGCAAACATCGGCCGCTTTGGCCCGTACGTACAGATTGGCAAACTATTCGTCAGTATTAAACCACTTGACCCCCATACAATCACACTTGCTGAAGCGCTTGATCTGTATAAACAAAAATTACAGGCCGAAGCTGAAAAGAATATTGCTGATTTTGGCGATGGTATCAAAGTGCTAAAAGGTCGCTACGGCCCATACATTACTGATGGCAAAAAGAACGCCAAGATTCCAAAGGATACCGAACCTGCATCTATTACGCACGAGCAAGCCAAAGAGCTTCTTGCTAGCGCAACGCCAGCCAAAGGTCGCTTTGCCCGCAAGACCACCACCAAAGCTCCTTCGAAAAAGCCAGCGAAAAAAACGACGCGTACTACCGAAAAATAGACATACGCTGCAAAAACTGCAAACGCCCTGACTTATCGTAAGGGTGTTTCTTTTTATTTCCATGCCTCACATAGGGGGATTAATTGACTTTATATAGCGCTTGTGGTATTATATAATTATCTTAGTAACGTTATGTCACTAAGGGTACGTCCGCTAATCGAGCCGTCTAGCTCTTAGCTGGACACATACAATTTGGAGGTAGCAATGAGCGAAACCGCGCCAGCACTTACGCCAGCTCAGATAGAAAAGCGTAACAGAGATAAACTCGAGAAAGACATCAGAAACACCAGGAAGGTGGCTATGTTCTGCACGCTACTCAGCCTTCTTAGTGGAATATGGCTAATGCTCTTGATATGCGCTACAGTTGCAGCCTCAGTAACGGGCAGAGATATAAATATAAACAACTTTTTCTCTCTCCTTTCTCTGATATCTTTCGCTGCGCTCGTCATGGCGCGCACGTCACTCATGATGGAACATACTGAGCTTGTCGCCAAAAGAAATCCCTAGCTCCATCTCCAAATAGACGCCCGAGCGTTTCTCGGGCCTTAACCAATGTTATTTACAGCGTAAATGGTTTTGGTTGTGCATTTTGATGGTAATTCTATTTTATTAATACTCTTGACACATTCGATAGTCTAGGTTTAGCGACGACACATCGCAAGTATTGCGAAAGTCCCATGACATTGTTTACTAGACACGTCTATTTAATGCTATAATTAGTTAGATACATAAAGTATTTGACATTAGAAGAAATTTGTTCTATAATTCAAATAAATACCACTATCCGTTACTACATTAGAAGATTTTAGAGAGGACACACCCAAACGTCATGGACAAGCCCACACAAACAAATACAGCTGCAGCCCTAAAACAGGCCGTTGTTGATATTCTAGAAATTATCGACCAAGAACGTGAACGCGAAATTATTACACGCCGTTTTGGCTTATTTGATCGCCGTGAAACACTAGAACAAATTGGCGAGCTACTTGGCATTACCCGCGAACGTGTCCGTCAACTTGAAAAGGCGATCCTTATCCGCCTTAAAATCGCCGCCGAAGATAACAAGGTACCTGCGATCAATGACGTTGACCGTATGATTATCCGTGACCTTTCTGAAACTGGCCGTGTCGCACGTATCCAGGACATCACTGATCGCTTGATGGGTGGAACAACGGACGCTCGTAGCCGCGCACACATCGCATTTGTCGCTGAATTATCACCAAACCTTGTTGTTGTTGGCGAAAACGACCATTACCACCATGCTGTTGGTATCAAACAATATAGTGACGAAAAAACCATCAAAACTAACGTTGATGAAATCGTTAAAACCGTTAAAAAACACGGCGAACCTTTGCAAATCGAAGACCTTCATAAACTGTTGAAGCATGAAAATCCTGATCAAGTGCGCGCGCTTGCGAGTATCAGCAAAAACCTTGCACATCTAAAAGATTTCTGGGGTCTGACTAAATGGCCAACCGTGAATCCAAAGAACATCCGTGACAAAATCTACGTTATTTTGGCTGAAAATGGCAAACCAATGCACTTTTCTGACATCGCTAAATCTATCAAAGACAGCGAATTCAAACGAAAAGACGTCACAACACAGGCTATTCACAACGAACTTATCAAAGACAAGCGCTTCGTACTAATCGGTCGCGGCATCTATGCATTAGACAACTGGGGATTCAGTAAGGGAACTGTCGCTGATATCATTACTGACGTCCTAAAAGACGCAAAAGAACCTTTGCACCGTGACGAAATCGTCAAACGTGTCTTAAAAAGCCGCCAGGTAAAAGAAACGACAATTCTTTTGAATCTTCAAAGCAAATCGCAGTTCAAACGCGTTGCCAAAGCAACTTACGCATTGGACGCAGTCGCTAAATAGCCACCCTTGCAAAGAGGGCAGGCAAGTGAGACAATAAACAGTAGTTATGGATGTACTCTTGTGGGCTATTAATCTATTGTTGCAATGGTACATTTGGTTACCAGTTGTACTTATCTTAGGGTACCTAACGTGGCGCAACAATCAGGTCGCTGAGGCTGTCAAATCGGTCGAAAGCGTCCTCCTCGTTTTGGAGATTCCAAAAGCATA
>JAQGGY010000065.1 GCA_028289095.1 Candidatus Saccharimonadota bacterium | reverse complement strand
TGCGACGTCGCCTGCCCTGTCCCATGACCTAAAAGCGAACATCAAGCATGAATACGCACGTATATCGTGGTCTGACGTAGCACACCAATGCATGCAAATGTATGCCAACATGAAAGCTGGGGTCACGGTATGAGCAAACGCGGCATAGTCCTATATATGCACGTTCATCAGCCACTGCGTGTGCGCCAATATAGCGTTTTTGATACTGCTGAAAATCATGATTATTTTGATGAACAAGATCAGAACACTGATCGCAATAACGAACGCGTCCTGCGCAAAGTAGCCGACAAATCATATCGTCCAATGAACGCGCTACTTGAAAAACTGCTAGCGACGCATTCTGAATTTAAAGTGTCACTTAGTATCACTGGCACATTTATTGAACAGGCCGAAAAATGGGCGCCGGACGTATTGGACAGCTTTAAGCGATTAGTTGCAACAGGCCGCGTTGAAATCGTATCCGAAACGTACTACCACTCTCTAGCGTTCTTTTATAGCCGCGAAGAGTTTGAACGCCAAGTAGAAATGCACCGCGACAAGGTGCGCGAGCTATTCAACGTCGAAACAACTGTTTTCCGCAACACCGAATTGTCATACAACGATGAACTGGCGAAATGGGCAGATGGTTATGGATTTAAGGGTATTTTGGCCGAAGGCTGGGATCCTATTTTACAGTGGCGCAGCCCTAACCATGTCTATCGTCCGCCAAATACGACTAACATCAAGTTATTATTGAAAAACTACCGCCTCAGTGATGACTTGGCATTCCGTTTTAGTAACAAAGATTGGGCGCAGTGGCCACTATCAGCTGATACCTATAGCGAATGGGCAAACGAATCTATTCGCGACAGTCCGCTGGTCAATCTATTCATGGATTATGAAACCTTTGGCGAACACCAATGGGCAGATACGGGCATCTTTGAATTTTTCGAAAGCTTTGTCGGCAAGTGGCTAGATAATCCTGATAATACATTTTATACGACATCAGAAGCTATCGATGCGCACGAAGCCGTTGGTGAAATTAGTATGCCAAATACAGTAACTTGGGCGGACAGTGAACGCGACCTGACGGCATGGCTAGGTAATAGTATGCAACAAGAAGCACTGCGCCATTTATATGCACTAGAAGATCAGATTATACGGACGGGTGACATGGAACTAATTGGTGATTGGCGCAAACTGCAAACGTCAGACCATGTATACTATATGTGTACCAAGTGGTTTACAGACGGCGATGTGCACGCGTACTTTAGTCCGTACGAATCACCATACGACGCATTTTTATATTTTATGAACGCATTGCGTGATATTCGCTATCGCTTGTCGGAATATCACAAGCACGGAGGTTTTCATGGGTAGGCCAATTGTCTTAGGTAACGGCGAGTTACAAGTCGGAATTAATAGTTTCGGATTAGTTCATGATTTTTATTTTCCGTATGTCGGATTAGAAAACCATGCTGCTGGCAATTCGCTGCGACACCGTGTCGGCGTATGGATCGATGGCAATATCAGCTGGCTGGATGACGGCGACTGGTCAGTGTCATTTACGTATCCCCACAATTCATTAATTGGTCATACGACAGCTAAAAATGAACGAATCGGCGTTTTGATCGAGTTTGACGACGCTGTTGATTCACACATTAGTGCATTTATGCGTAATATTCATGTCGTCAACCTTTGGAATACTGACCGTGAAATCAGATTATTCATGCACCAGGCATTTGTGATCGGTGATGCACGTAGTAATACTGATACTGCACAGTATCTACCTGACAGTGATGCTATTTTACATTACAGGGGTCGTCGCGCATTCATCGTATCTGGCACATCAAACGGCGCGCCATTTAATCAGCACACCGTTGGTCTGTTTGGCATCGAAGGATATGAAGGATCGTATCGCGATGCTGATGACGGCGACCTAAGCGGCGCCAATGTCGAACATGGCCGCGTCGATTCAGCTATCCGATTTGTATTACATATACCCGCCCTCAGTTCATCACGTGTTCACTATTGGATTGCTGCAGGTACATCAATGCGCGAGGCATTATATATTCACAAACAAATTCGCGATGACACTATGCAAAAACGTATGCATCAGACAGCCGATTGGTGGCAAAAATGGCTAGCGCCTGCAATGGTGGCGGCAGATAAAATTGATCCGTTGCATCGGCAGAACTTTTTACGCAGTGTCATGATTATCAAATCACAGATAGATAATCGTGGTGCGGTGATTGCTAGTACTGATACGTCCATGCTGAACTATTCGCGCGATGCCTATGCCTATTGCTGGCCACGTGACGGTGCATATGTATTATGGCCGTTGATCCGCATGGGATACGAAGACGAACCGCGAAGATTCTTTGACTTTTGCCGACGCGGTTTACACCCGAATGGCTATTTAATGCACAAATACCGTGCAGATGGTGCGTTAGGCAGCAGTTGGCATCCATACGTACACGATAACAACGAATACGCACCGCCAATCCAAGAAGATGAAACAGCATTAGTGCTGTTCGTATTCGCACAATTTTATCAGATGCATGCAAGCCCACGCTTGTTACATGATTTTTATGAATCAATGATCAAACCTATGGCAGACTTTTTAGCGACATACATCGACGACGTCACTGGACTACCAAAACCTTCGTATGATTTGTGGGAAGAAGTATACTTGTCGACGACATATACGACATCCGTAGTATACGCCGCGTTATTAGCTGCTGCAGAACTGGCCGAAGCTGCCGAAGATTCAGACCGCGCAGTTCGTTGGCGATCAGCTGCTGATGACATATACGCATCTGCACACAAGCATCTGTATAACCATGAACGCAAGGCCTTTTATAAAGGTGTCATCGTTAAAAATGGCCAAATCGAACGAGACAGTACCTTTGATATGTCAAGCATGTTCGGGGCATTTATGTTTGGACTATTCCCTGTTGGCAGCGAAGAACTGACGTCATCCGTCGAAACACTGACGCAGCTATTTAGCATCGATGATACACACGTGGGCCTACCCCGCTACGAGAATGACAACTATCGCCGCGTCAGCGACGACGTTACGGGCAACTGGTGGATTATTACGACATTATGGCTGGCGCAGTACTATGTCGAGATCGGCGAACGTGCAAAGGCCGAGAATGTATTAGAATGGGTACATTCACATACCAGCAGCACCGGCGTATTGCCCGAGCAGGTTAGCCCCGTTGATAATTCCTTTATTTCCGTCGCCCCACTGACATGGAGTCATGCCGAGTACGTCGCATCGTTATTAGATATGACGATCGAGAAAAAATAAACGATGAGTCACCTAGGTATCGTAGGTAAAGGTAAGGACGCCATCCAGCGGATGGTTCCATCGAAAGTTATTCAGTCCCGGGTATATAAACGCACCTTTCAGCGGTTTGCTAGCAAAATAGGTCTGGTTTATTTTGGCTATGTCGATCAACGCGATGATGAACACAGCCTGATTCGGGGCATGACTGTTTCGACGAAGCATCGTGATAACCACTACTGCATTGGATCATTTGAAGGTTACGACATCACATTAGTCGAGCGTGTTGATACGATTCATTATCCTGGCAAGCCGTCACATATGCATAATTGGGTGATTATGACATTTGATCTACATCGTCCCGTTGACTTGCCGCATGTGTTTATGGGGCTGCATAGTCATAGTGAAACTTTTTATGCGCAGTTTTTTACTAAATTTGCTCACTTTGCAAAAGTCGACCTGGAACAAGCAGGCGTCTATTCTAAGGCATTTTTGAAACATTACGCTCTGTACGCGAAAGCCGATCAAGCACTTAGTGCCGAGCGACTAATCAACCCTACCCTTTCCCGGTCAATTGCCGAACAGTTTGGCTCGCTGACTGTAGAAATATTTGAAGGCACAGTGTATTTATATGCCGAACACCAGCGTCCATCGACGGCGTTATTAGAATCAATGTTATCGCGTGGATTATGGCTAGCTCGATCAATTGATCACCAAGCTGGCGCCGTTCCAGAAGCGGCATAATACCATTGACATCTGCATAAAAATTTGCTATAATATTGACAATTGTTCGTTCAAATGATAAAGGATAATGTAATGACGCGTCGTGTTTCTTTGGAAGATCGTCCGCAGTACATCAGCAATCCGCTACACAAGCAAGCAGTCGACCAATGGTTTAGTACCAAAGGCAAGGCCGCCCGTAGGACTCGAGCAATTGATCGCAAGTTCCAAAGCGACTGCGAGCGGCTCGGCCTCGAATTTCCTGTGTACCGTGAGCCCATGGTAGTTACCGATGAAATGCTTGCCCGGATGGCGGCGGTATCCAGCGGTTATAACCCCTTTGATCAAGAAGAAGGTTCGCCTTTTTAATCCAATCTAGAACGAGCAATGGCCCCGGAATTTCCGGGGCTTTGTTCTTGTCATTTGATAGCGACAAAAGGTTTTCAAGTTCGAATCTACCCGGCAGGTGACCAAAAAAAATAGACCCATCTTGCGATGAGTATATCTTCTTGGTACAGGGGGCAAGATTCGAACTTGCGAACTCATAAGAGGACAGATTTACAGTCTGTTGTGTTTGACCGCTTCACTACCCCTGCATAATAATTCAGGATGAATTCAATACTTGGAGCCGCTTTACGGATTCGAACCGTAGACCTGCTGTTTACAAAACAGCTGCTCTAACCAGCTGAGCTAAAGCGGCACGTGAAGTACAGATACAAGTGTACCCAAAATTGAGGTTATTATCAAGTAGTTTATATAATATTAAAAATAAATATAACAGTAGTCACTAGGGGTGCACGGTGGTATACTACAAAGATTATGATTAAAACCGCACAAATTATAGGCCAAAGCTCATCAATATTTACTCGTAAAAAATTCTTGCTATTAACATCTATCGGAATCTTTCTCTTCATCACCTTACTAACAAGTATGCGCACAATTGGCACTGGGCAGGTTGGTGTTGTCACGCAATACGGACGCGTCACGGGACGCGAGCTGACTGAAGGTCTGTCATTAGTTATGCCATGGGGCCTCAATAACGTGACTGTTTATGACATTAAATTGCAAAAAGAAGCGGTTGCAAGCACGGCGGCTAGTAAAGACCTTCAAGATGTTACCAGCCAGATTGTCCTGAACTACAATATCGAACGTGGCAGCGTCAGCCGGATCCACCAGACGATTGGTGACACGTACGTCGATAAAGTGGTCACGCCAGCTATTAATGAGGTATTTAAGGCGGCAAGCGCTGAGTACACTGCATCAGAGTTAATAACCGAGCGAAGCAAACTAAAGACCTCAGCTCAAAAGACCCTCACTGATCGATTAAAGCCATATGGCATTAAAGTTAGCGAACTCAGTATCGTTGATTTCA
>JAQGGY010000055.1 GCA_028289095.1 Candidatus Saccharimonadota bacterium | reverse complement strand
TTGTACGCACGTACATATTAAGCTAATAATTTATGATTATATAGTTTTGTATTTGTCTGATATCTGCACATTAAGCTTTATGTGAGTTAAACTTGTTCCATTTTTGTTCTATTCTATATCGAACAGGTTTCGATGATCCCCCTAGGTGAAGAAGATATAAAAAGAGGCGAGAAATCACTCACCTCTTTTTATAAGGTCTAGGTGTACTATTCGGTAACAGTTATCGTGCCTGTCATCGTTTCGTCAATATGGTCGTGATATCCCCAGATGCCGGCTTTGGTGATGGTGATTGTGCCTGACTCGCCAGGGTTTAGCGTGTTCATGTTGAGTTCCGGCTGCTCTTGGTGTGTCGGATGGTCTGCTGAGGAGAACATAACATTTTTAGATGATTTGTTAGTGACTGTAATGACTGAATTCTTTTTAACCGTGAGTGTATTCGGGGTGAATCCGTTGTCTGTGTAGGTGATTGTCGCAGCGGACGAAGTCTCTGCTGTCGGCTGGGAGCTCTCCTCTGCTGGCGCTGATGTCTCAGCTGTTGTTTTGTTGGAATCGACTGCTGGCGTTTGGGCTGCCCTCTCAACCGCAGGCTGTGCCATCATGTATGCCCATGCGCCTAGTAAAATAATACATATCGCCGCAATGATGCCGATCGTAGCTTTTTTATCCATAATCAAACTCCTCCAATTATTAGTGTTCTGTCTATAGTTTCATTGTAGACCGATTCTAGCCGTTTGGATAGTGAACGTAATATGAGACTAACGTAAACGTAGAATTGTTTCGTCAGCGGGTTTTTGCGCAGGCTTTGGGGTTGGCGGCGGGGTGTGACTACCGCGCGGCGCATCGTTAGTACCTGGAGCTTCACTTCCCTGCTGTGGGGCCTGCGAGCGTGGGGTGCGAGATCGATCATTTCGTTCGCCGTGATCTGACGACGCTGAAGTGTGTTCGCCACCCTCTTGGCTGCTGGTTGTCGATGGTTTACGTCGACGGGTGCGTGTCCGCTTTCTTTTTTCCGGTACGACGCCATCCTCAGCACTCCCCTGTTGCGTCGGAGCTGTCGTAGGGGGCGTAGGATCGACTGGTTGCGTCGGTGGATTTACCTTGGCAGAGCTTGGTGTAGTATTTGTCGGTGGCTTAGCTGTCGGCGTAGGTCGAGTGCTGCTGTCTGTTTTAAAGACAATCTTATTAGGTGTGACTGTTTGTGTTTGGGCGTTAATCGGCCACTGCTTTGCCTGGGCTGCAGATTGAGGCGGTCGTTTGCTTTGGAGGTTTTGTGGGGGTTGGATAGCTTCTGCAATTTCTTGCTCGACATCTGCCCGACTACGGCTGTAGTTGCGACGGGTGTTTTCAATGATAGTCGCACTATTGTCTGTCTGTGGCGGAGGTAATGTGAGGGTCGAGGCACTAAACGCTGGTGACTTCTCGCCTTTAATGACCATGTTGATAATAAAATTACGGTTGTGCATTTGCAAAAGGTCGTTTGGCTCAAATTGTGGTTCGAATTGCTTCGAAAGGATGGGCGCGTCATCGGCAGACACACGGAAGCAAATCATCGTGCCGACGTTACCAAATACGGCATCACGTACGGTGTCACTCATCTGTGAGATGTATTGGTTGGCAACAGTAAGGTTTAGGCCGTATTTACGCGCTTCAGAAAGAATAGTGGCGAAGCTGTCGGTGGCAAAGTTCTGAAACTCATCCACATACAGATAGAACGGCCGTCGATCTTCAATCTTTGGGATGTCCGATCGTGACATCGCTGCCAACTGAATCTTCGTGACCAGGAAGGCGCCAAGGATAGAGGCATTATCTTCGCCGACAAGGCCTTTAGAAAGATTGACAATAAGAATTTTACCTTCGTCCATAATCTCGCGAATATTAAACGTGCTTTTAGGCTGTCCGATAATGTTACGGATGATCGGGTTGGCGGTGAACGCACCGACTTTATTGAGTACTGGGGCGATTGCTTCGGCGACAAACTTATCATTCCAGCTAGCGAATTCAACGCGCCAGAACTGCATAACAACCGTGTCTTTACAGTAAGTCAGTGTGTCTTCACGAAACTTTTTATCGGTGAGCATGCGGGTAATATCAAGCATCGTCGTTTCTGGGCGATCAAGTAATGCAAGGATGGTATAGCGAAGAATATATTCTAGGCGGGGGCCCCATGATTCACCGAACATACGCTTAAGGACGCCAATGACTTCAGAGCTAATGTTGGTTTTATGGGCAGGATCGGTGACTTCTAGTGGGTTAAATCCTAGCGGAAATGCGGTATCCGCCGGATTGAAATAGACGACGTCTTTCATACGCGACTCAGGGATGAAGCGCATATTATCGACAGCAAAGTCGCCGTGCGGGTCGATGATCGCATAGCCTTGGCCATGGAATATATCGGATAGTGCAAATAGCTCGAGCGTCCCGGACTTACCGGCACCGGTCTGTCCAATGATATAGTCATGACGGCTGCGGTCGGATCGCATCATGCCAAACTGATGCTTCTTGCCGCGGAAGTTCGTTAAGCCGAAGGCACTGATATTTTCGTCTATTGCCTCGTTACCCGTGACAACAGGCAATTTTGCTGGCGGTTCAGCGGTTTATTGCTAGCCCAAACGATATTCGGTGTTTCTA
The DNA here is from genome assembly GCA_028289095.1 of Candidatus Saccharimonadota bacterium. GTDB lineage: Bacteria > Patescibacteriota > Saccharimonadia > Saccharimonadales > Saccharimonadaceae > UBA6022. The sequence goes on along the minus strand of JAQGGY010000055.1, from coordinate 2,639 downwards.
CGTTAGTGTGCGGCAAGTGGAAGACACTGGCAACTTCTTCGATGTTTAAAATAAAGCCACGATCCATAAACAATCTGTTGCGGTAGTTTGCAAGATCTTCTTTTTTAAAGCTGCCACCATTCATGCGGAAGCCATTGAGATTAGTGCTGTTAAATTGTTTGAAGGTTCCAACGATAGCTTGCATGCGTAGTTTTGCATTCGTTTCGCTTTCGCCAAGATACGCTAAACGGATTTTGACTTGGTAGCCAAGTTTGGTGGCTTTTTTTTCTGCTTCGGCAAGACGGGTTTTGTCCCGTTCAGAAAGCTCTTTTGGTGCTGGTGCACCACCCGTTCCCTGTTCTGGCGGTTTCCAAAGTGCTTCGAGGAGCATGCCAACCCATTTAAAGTTTAGTCCTTCGCCTGACAAAAAGCCGAACGGATTACCGTTTTTGACACTTTTTATCCAATTGTCAGATTGTTTTTGCCATGAATCAGCAATCGGTCGCGTCAGCACTTGCACCCACAACTCTTCCCCGGTTGATTCAAGCTTGGCAAGCGTGCCCGTGATGCCAGCTAAAGGGTCAACCTCGAAGCTTTGAAACGTTTTGATCGGCAAAAATTCACTGTCAGACAGTGTGATTTCCGAGGTGTACACAACGCTATGTTGGCGTTCGTGGGCGACATAATCCTCGGCTGCTTCGTGAATTTGGACAGTTGGATACTGCGAATAAATTTGCCCCTCAACAAAACTTTGCAAGGTTTTTGGCACCCAAGCGTAAAAACGGATTTGTCCGTTGACGGACGCGATTTCGAAGCTCAGGTGTTCTTGAATGCCATTCGTTTGCTTTAGCTCTTCCCTATCGCGTAAAATACCATGCAGGCTGGCAAATAGCTGTTCGGCGGCAAGTTCGGACTTATCATTTGCCTTTGGGATTTCCAATGCAAGCAAGACACTTTCGACAGATTTAACTGATTCGGCGATCTGATTATTTTTCCACGTGAGGTACGCTAAGATAAGTACAGCTGGCAGCCAAATGTACCATTGAAATAACAGACTAAAAACCCAAAAGAGGACATCCATAACTACTGTTCATTGTCTCATCTGCACGCCCTCATTGCAAGGGTGGCTATTTGGTGACAACGTCCAATGCGTAAGTAGCCTTGGCGACACGCTTAAATTGAGGTTTGCTTTGCAGGTTCAACAGAATCGTCGTTTCTTTGACTTGGCGGCTTTTTAAGACTCGCTTAACGATTTCATCGCGGTGCAATGGTTCGTTGGCATCTTTTAGTACATCAGTAATAATATCTGCGACTGTTCCCTTGCTGAATCCCCAGTTATCAAGCGCATAGATGCCGCGACCGATAAGTACAAAGCGTTTGTCTTTGATAAGTTCGTTATGGATCGCTTGCGTCGTCACGTCTTTTCGCTTGAAATCACTGTCTTTGATTGACTTAGCAATATCGGAAAAGTGCATAGGCTTGCCATTTTCGGCCAAGATAACATAAATTTTATCACGAATATTCTTCGGATTCACCGTCGGCCATTTCGTCAGTCCCCAGAAATCTTTGAGGTGGGCTAGGTTTTTACTGACACTAGCAAGCGCGCGGACTTGATCTGGATTTTCATGCTTCAACAGCTTGTGAAGTTCTTCAATTTGCAGTGGCTCACCATGCTTTTTGACAGTTTTGACGATTTCGTCGACATTTGCCTTGATAGTTTTTTCGTCGCTATATTGCTTGATACCAACGGCGTGGTGATAATTGTCGTTTTCGCCGACAACAACGAGGTTTGGAGACAGTTCTGCAACGAATGCAATATGTGCACGGCTACGAGCATCTGTTTTGCCGCCCATCAAACGATCTGTAATGTCTTGAATGCGAGCAACGCGGCCAGTCTCTGACAGGTCGCGGATGATCATGCGTTCGACGTCATTGATTGCAGGGACTTTGTTGTCTTCAGCGGCAATTTTAAGGCGGATAAGGATAGCTTTTTCTAGTTGACGCACGCGTTCACGGGTAATGCCAAGCAATTCACCGATTTGTTCAAGTGTCTCGCGGCGATCAAAAAGTCCAAAGCGACGTGTAATAATTTCACGTTCGCGTTCTTGGTCGATAATCTCAAGAATATCGACGACAGCCTGCTTTAGGGTTGCGGTCGTATTTGTTTGTGTGGGTTTATCCATGGCGTTTCGGTGTATCCTCTCTACTAATTTTCAGTATGTATATCAATTGTAATGCGTATATTATTTGAATTATAGAACAATATACTAATAATGTCAAATACTTTATCTATATAACTAAATTATAGCATGAAGTAGACGTACGTAGTAAAGAATGTCATGAGACTTTCATAATGCTTGTGATATGTCGTCGCTAAACCTAGAGTATCGTGTGTGTCAAGAATGTAGTTGCATTTAATATAGAGCTTCTAGCCCGTCGAATGCATAGTAAAGTGATTTTTATAGAAGTATAAGGATGAAAGTATATACCCTCTAGCACTGAGGGTAAATTTGTACGCTATTGGTTATTTCTTGGTTGTGCGCGTGGTTTTTTTAGCCGGAGCTTTTTTGGCGGGCGTTTTTTTAGCGAAGCGGCCTTTGGCTGGTACGGCACTGGCTAAGAGTTCTTTTGCCTGCTCATGCGTAATTGCGGCGGGTTCA
>JAQGGY010000053.1 GCA_028289095.1 Candidatus Saccharimonadota bacterium | reverse complement strand
GTAGCTGACCATCTTTCTTGTTGTCAGTTTTTTTATTTACCAAAAATAAATCAATCAAAATCTCGAGGAGTAAGAATATGAACCAATCAACAACTATCAACACCCCAGTAACAATCACTGCAATGGGATTCGGACGTGACCTACGCGCCTATCCACGTCGTATGGAATACGGTGGCACTAGCTATCAATTCCTAGACGCTGGGCTACGTACAGTCATCCGCAGTGGTGAACGTATTGCACAGATCCTCACACTGAGCGACGGCGCAAACGATTACCGATTGCGAACCGACAACCAAGGCGGTAGCTGGACTCTGCTAAGCATCAGCTAGGCAGGGAGGGTAGATACAAAAAAGAGCGGGCAACCGCTCTTTTTTGTTGTAGCTTTTTTGCAATTTAATAATTGATCGTAGCTTAAAATTATGTCATAATGCAATTACCTTAACAGCGAGGCATTAAGCCTCAACAACGAGAAAGGTGAGGAAATGTCGGACGCCATCCACCCTCGCGGATTCAATGCACGCAAGCTACAACTTGAAAGAAAGATTGCAAGCGCCAAGCGAGCCAACGACACCGTACTCGTAGGGATGCTTCAGGAACAGCTCGCCGAGCTTGACGGCACGATCGAAGACCCGGATAGAGTGAGGCAGTCTAACTAAGGCACGCCTCGACCAACCGCACCGCCATTCCGCCACCAACTCAGCCCAAAAAGGTACTGCCCTCGCGCTTTACGACATAGACGCCTTGCGCTCTAACCGTAAAGTGCGAGGGCACTTTAAATAGCGCGGACACTGCCTAATTATATCTATCATCTCTTTAGCGACAGGGTTGCTTAATCGGTATTTTTTCGTCATAATCATGCATAAGCATTACATCCGAATAAATAGGGGGCATTCAGATCAAACCGTTAACGTTGACACGCTTTTGGCATCGCCGTATTTGCGAAGCGATCATGTTAGTGGCGTCCATTATTTTGGCGCTCTATTTGTGGGCCTTCTTTGCCGGCGTCGACGATATCGGTTCGGCGCTATTAGTTAGCACACCCGTTGCGATTACGGCAGCTACGGCCTTTATCGCTGGCCTGGTATCATATTTTTGGGCGCCAAAACAATATGAGTTTTGGGGATCATGGATCGCATTCATGGTGCTGGCAATTACCTCTGCAGCCCTCATACTTAGCACGGGCGACACCACATCACCGTTCATCGCATTATGGATGGTTGTCGGAGTCTTTGCCGGTATTTTTGGCATCTACGGATTATTACCGTTGTTCATCGCCCTGGGCGTGTTTATGGTATTCCAATATACCGTCGGCGCCTTAACCCGTGAATCAATCGTGACCATTATCCTCGCAGGTGAATTACCGCTAGCAATCAGCTATTTAATTTGGCACACCAAATCAGCCACAGACACCAATAGCGATCGCGCCTACCGAGACCTGGCAAGTGAACTCAGCCAAGTCGCGAACAAATCCGAAGTTGTCATTAATGCCATCGCCGACGGTGTGATTGCCGTCAGCAGCAAGGGCCTGATCCAACTCATTAATCCTGCAGCCCAGCAAATGATCGGCTGGGGTAAGCAAGACGCATTAGCGCTGGATTACAAATCTGTCCTAAAGTTAATAGACAAAACCGGCAACGAAGTTACAGCGGCAAATGATCCGGTGGCCGATGCACTAACCTCAAACAAGCAGGTCACGACTAATGCGCTGACGTTGCTGACCAATTCACAGAAAAAAGTATTAATATCTATCAATGTGTCTCCGGTAGGGCAGTTAGGGTCAGGTGTGATTATTGTTTTTCGTGATATCACCAAAGAAAAATCCGAAGAGCGCGAACAAGCCGAATTTATCAGCACCGCCAGCCATGAAATGCGTACGCCGGTTGCCTCGATCGAGGGCTACCTAGGATTAGCACTTAATCCAGCGACGGCAACGATTGACATTCGTGCGCGTGACTTTATCAATAAAGCCCACGAATCCGCCCAACACCTAGGACGCTTGTTTCAAGACCTATTAGATGTCACGAAAGCAGATGACGGCCGCTTGTCGAATAACCCCAAAGTTGTCGATTTGGTCGCCTTTACGCACGATATTATGCAGGGACTAAAACCGCGCGCCGACGAAAAAGGCCTACGCACACTATTTAAACCACTCCCTGACGAAGAAACGAATGAACGCCGCCTGAACCCCGTATACTACACGAATGTTGATAACGACCACCTGCGCGAAGTCATTGGGAATTTGATTGAAAATGCCATTAAATACACGCCAAAGGGCGATGTCGTCGTTGATATCACAGGCGATAACGACCACGTCACTATCAGTGTCGCCGACAGCGGTATCGGTATTCCAAAAGAAGACCAGGCACACTTGTTCCAGAAATTTTATCGGGTTGATAACAGCGAAACCCGCGAAATCGGCGGCACCGGCCTAGGTTTGTATTTATGTCGCCGTCTGACCGAAACCATGGAAGGCCGTCTTTGGGTAGACAGCGAATACAAGCGGGGGAGCACATTTTTTGTCGAGTTGCCGCGCATCAGCCATGAAGACGCGATGAAAATGATCGAAGCCGCTAGCATTCAGCAAGAAGCACAGGCAGCCAACCAGGCGCAGGGATATGGAGCGTATCAGGACGATACTACAGCGCCAGATTTGATATTAGAAGATACGAGTTTTACTAGTACGCCAGCGGCTACGTACGTCCAGCCACAGCAAATGCCACCAGCTCAGCCATATCAACAACCCGCTCAACCACAACCAGAGGTGACACCTCAACAGTACCAGCAGCCGTATCAGCAAGAACCACAACCGCAGCCGCAAGCTCAACCTCAGCCACAACAACCGTACGTCCCACAAATTCCTCGGCCACTATCATCACAACCACAGCCTAATACTCCACTATCCGCGATCGAAAGGGACCCTAATCAATACACGCAAAGTCGCGGCAACGACATGACAATTCCACCACGTGGTTAAAAAAGTAACTAAAAACATAAGAGCTATAGCATTTTCATTCGCTCTTGAGTACAATAAAGGATAATATGACCAAAATACTACTGGTAGAAGATGACAAAAGCCTACGCGAAATTTATGGCGTGCGCCTATTAGCCGAAGGATATGACATCGTATCTGCTGGCGACGGTGAAGAAGCACTAGCGATGGCAATCAAAGAGCGCCCTGATTTAATCGTCAGCGACGTTATGATGCCTAAAATTAGCGGCTTTGACATGCTTGATATTTTGCGTTCAACAACCGAAACGAAAAATATAAAAGTCATTATGATGACCGCACTTAGCAGCGAAGACCAGCGTGCCCGTGGTCAAGCACTTGGCGCAGACCGTTACCTGGTTAAATCACAGGTCGGCATCGAAGACGTCGTCCGCACTGTCCACGAAGTGCTTGGTGACGCACCAGTCGCTAATCTGACACCCGCACAAACATTCGGTACACCGGCACCAAGTGCAGTACCACGCAGCAGCACTCCTGGCATGCCACCACGCCAAACTGCGCCAACATACCAAACACCCGGTACAGCGCCAGCACCACAGCCTGTAATGCCCACTGCGCCAACTTTTGGATCATCCGCACCCCAGGTGCCTGCACGTCCAACCGGCCTACCGCAACCAACCGCGCCATTTTCTACACCGCGCCCAGCCAATCTTGGCGATCGAATTATCCACCCCGTCGCACCGTCAGCATTGCCGCAACCTGATTTAGGCAGCTTGATGGAACAAGAACTAAACAAAGACCAAGCACAAGGCCTAGCACCCGTTGCGCCTCCGCGTCCTGTAGCGCCACTACAGCAACCCATGCAACCCATTGCGCCACAACAGCCAGCCGCACCTATGCAGCCAGCTCAACCACAGCCAGTCACTCTACAACCGGTTTCGCCACCCGCGCCGATGCCAGCCCCAACAGCGCCAACTGAAATGCACGGCGCTTCTGTAGTTACCTTTGACGAGCCTACTGCTCCAGCTCCAGCATTGCCACCACAGCCATATACACCTCCTAGCACCGACGAATCCGCGCCTCGTGCATAAAGATGCTATAATTAAGGGCATATGACCCCTACAGAATCTGAAAAGACGATACGTCTAAATAAATACCTTGCCTTACACATGGGCTTTTCACGACGTGAAGCCGATGAATATATTGAACGTGGCTACGTCAAAGTAAATGATATCGTCGTTAATTTAGGCGCACGCATCGCCGAAACAGACAAGGTGCTGGTCCACGGCGAACCACTGGTCGCCAAGACGGAATTTCAGTATCTGGCATTCAACAAACCTGCAGGTTATGTTTGTTCGCGTCGTTCGCAAGGTGACTTACCGACAATCTACGAGCTGTTACCTCCCGAATACCACCACTTAAAAACAGTAGGACGCCTTGATTTTAATAGTTCAGGCTTGATTATTCTAACCAACGACGGTGACTTTACTTACCGTTTAACACATCCGAAGTTCGAAAAGACAAAAACCTACAATGCGCGACTAGATCACGATTTAGAACCATTGCATCAGCAAATGATCAGTGATTACGGCGTCCAATTAGAAGACGGGCCAAGCAAAATGATGCTGGAACGACTATCGGATGATGATCGCTTAGACTGGAAGGTTACCATGACCGAAGGCCGCAATCGCCAAATTCGCCGTACGTTCGCCAGCCTTGGTTATGAAGTAAAAAAGCTGCATCGGACCAATTTTGGAAATTATTCGATCGGTGATATAAAGCCTGGCAAGTTCGAAATCGTCGATATGCGCTAGGTGATATAGTACTTACGTTTGTTGACTTACTTGTCTATTCGTGATATAATGTTGTTATTCTCGCAACTTACCAACCTGAAAGTAGGCAACAATGACTACGCCAACCCATCCAAGCCGCCACGTCGATACAGTTCACGCGATCGACATCGGGGCTGATGAAAAGGAGATAAAACGCCGGATCAATCGAACCCTCACTAGAGGCGACATTCGACGAGTAATCGTCATGCCATCTAGTGGCGTCATTCATATCTTCCGAACGGCTTATCACTATTCCGAAGACCGGCGACACATGCCACAGGCACTTGCCACCGCGCTGCATTACCTTGGATTTTTCAAGGACGAGGATATTCCGACGGAACTGGTTACACCAGTAGACGACATGCACCCGCAGTACTTGGTGGAACTCACCACGCACCCGGACGAGATGACCTGCTGGCGCCTCATGAAGTAAGTACGAGAACTGCTCCGTTCCCAACGCGCAATTTGCGCTAGGGGACGGAGTGTTTTCATTTTATTGACATATTGCAAGATGCTTATGCTCGCAAACTAATTCTATCTCTGTTATAATTAATAAAAGTTATGGCATCAAAGTTACCAACAGTAGCAATCATTGGGCAAGCGAACGTCGGTAAGAGTTCGCTTTTTAATCGTCTTGTCCGTTCTCAGCAGGCAATTGTCGCCCGCGAAGCCGGTACTACTCGCGATAACGTCCTTGGTCGCGTCGAATACAACTACCACAATTTCTGGTTAGTCGACACTGCTGGCCTAAAGGACCCTAATGATGAATTTGAAGCATCTATTCAGGAACAAATTACCGAAGCAGCCGATGCCGCTGACGTAATCCTTGTCGTTGTCGATAGCAGCCAGTACGCCAGCGATCAAGATAAATTGGTCGCTAAAAAGGCCCTTAGAAGCAAAAAGCCGGTACTACTTGTTACAAACAAGGCCGACCTAAAAGAATCTCTACCAAACGATGAATTCAAACGCCTTGGTATCAAATCGATCATCCGCGCTTCAGCAGAACACAACCAGGGTATTACAGCTATCCTTGATGAGATCGTTGCACTTATTCCTGCCGCGTTCGAAGACACGCCAGATGACATTTTGCGCGTTTCACTTATCGGCCGCCCAAATGTCGGCAAAAGCAACCTATTCAACACCCTAGCAGGCAAGCAGCAAGCACTGGTAGCTAATATCGCCGGTACGACCCGCGACGTTAACCGCGTTTCTATCCGTTATGGAGCCCGTGACATCGAACTACTCGATACTGCTGGTATGCGCAAACCTGGCAAGCAAGAAGTCGGCATCGAGAAATTCTCGGTCCTTCGTACGCTACAAGCAATTGAAGAATCCGACGTCTGTTTCCTACTAATGGACGTCAACGAACTAAACACACAGCTAGACCAGCGCCTAGCGGGTATTATCGACGAAGCAGGCAAGGGCATGGTGATTGTCGTCAGCAAATGGGATAGCGTCCAAGACAAAGACGCTTACACCCGTGACGCTCTGGCGCCTACTATTGCCCGAAACTTCAAATTTACGCCTTGGGCACCATTAATTTTCACCAGTAGCGTCACTGGACAGAATGTGACGAAATTATTCGACCTTGCCCTTGATATCGATGCTCGCCGCAAGCAAGAATGTAAAACGCGCAAACTAAACGACCTGTTACAGTCTGCCGTTCAGAAACATCCGCCAGCCGGCCTAAAGAACACGCATCCAAAGCTGCGCTACATGGTTCAGACTGATACATCACCACCGTGGTTTGTCATTTACGGCAGCAACCTAAAATTCGTTCACTGGTCATATAAACGCTACCTAGAAAAACTTATCCGTGAAGAGTTTAACTTTGCTGGTACACCAATCAAATTTAGCTTCCGTGACGAAAAACAGATCAAAGCCAACAAAGAACGCATCGCGCAGGGCAAAGAGCCAATCACCAAAAAATCCCGCGAAGAAGCCAAAGAAAAAGCAGCACAAGAACTGCAAGACATGAAAGACCGCAAAGAACCAACAAGGGCTGCGGACGATTACACAAAAAAATAGCCCCACTGTCATAGCGGGGCTATTTTAGTGGGGCGTGCTCACGTTTGAATCACTGGCGAGTTATCACATCATCTATTTGCGTCGCTTGCTGATGCTCGCGTTCATACATCTCGTTAATCATACTCTGCGCACCTGCATGTAGAAGGACAAGCAGATACCCGACACCGCCGACCCATCCCTTTTCGTCAACTGGTGTCCAGTCCCGCAGAGTGATAAAGAATATGCCGTATGCCAGATATATCGTGCCAAATACAAGCGATATGATTCGAACATACGGTATATTACGCCAGGCAATGGCGGATGCAAGGCCAGGCGCACAAAATGTGATAATGGGGCGCAAACCGATAAAGCAGACGATGGCGGCAACGATAAACATCACCGACCAAAAAATCGTTATAACTAAATCCATTATATTCAGAGCCATCCTCTTATCCTTTCGTTGTTGAAAAGAAGATATACCATAATTATAGCATAAATTACGTATTTTACAATAAAGAACCCGACGCATACCGCGCCGGGCTCTTTAATTATCTATCACTATTATCGGTTAGTCAGTGCGCTCAGTAGGCCACGTCGACTAGCGACATAATACCCAACTGAAGCAATAAGTGAACCAAGGCCAGCAACCTTTAGGATGTCTTCACCTAAACCAGTTTTAGGCAGGGTAGTTGGCGCAGGCGTTACTACATCCTCGACACAGTCAGGGCTGTCGGCTTCCAAGCTAGTTTTGCCAGGAACGGTACATTTTTCTGTCACGACTGGCGTTTCAACACATGCAGGACTGGTAGCAGGGATGTTTTCTTTACCAGTAAAAGTACATTTTTCTACAACCTTACAGTCTGGACTTGTCTCAGAAAGGTTTTCTTTGCCAGGAACGGTACATTTTTTTGGTGACGTTGACGTACCTGTGCCAGATGGCAGAACAGTGAATTGTGCCTGGCAGTCATCTGACGAAATGGTTTTTGCTTTGCCTGCGGCATCAGTCACGTTGACGATTGCCTTTACTGTATACGTACCAGCTGTTGCCTGTGTGTAGGTTGCATTATTAGTACGTGCGATTTCTTTACCTGTTGCGTCTGATATGACGTAGGTAACAGATTTGAATGTATCACTACCAACGTTATACTTCGTTTCAAACTTGAAGTTTGTACGGCTTGTACGCGTTGCAGTCATAGAAGTACATGTTGCTGCAACTGGCTTTGGTAGTGCGGGTGGCGTAACAGCATAAACGATGTTACCGCAGTTAAGAGTAATGGCGAACCACTGTCCGTCGATCGAGCGCTTACCAATCAAGGCAGGCATCGGATACGGTGTTGAATTTGCATTATTGCCGGCATTATCCAGGAATGGTCCAGTATAGATTGTTGTGCTCGCACCCTCAACGGCTACGGCAGTACGGCCAGCATTTGGAAAATTACTGCGACCGATCGTCTTTAGCTGACCATTAAAATCATTAGTTTTGTACGAACCCACGGTGGCGTTCGCGATATCTTGACGAGACACACCAAAATGTGAATAGATCTGTTGAATATCATTGTGACCAGCGCCGTCGGTGCCGCTGTCGTACACGGCAAGCATCTGTTCTTTTGATGTAACGCCGTTACGAACGATATTATCATCACCCAAAGCCTGTACGTTCGTACTAGCAAATGGGAAGACACCAGCGGTTAATTGCAGCACTAGGGCGAGTGACGCGACAGATGCCACGCTGATTTTGGCAATTTTTTTTGCACCTATTCGGCCAGTAATGGCTGATCCTAAGATTTTTTCTTTAATAAATTTAAGCATAAACACCTCG
>JAQGGY010000049.1 GCA_028289095.1 Candidatus Saccharimonadota bacterium | reverse complement strand
CAGATCTGATAACGCATGCTATTGAATCTCCTCTGAATGATAAAATTCTGGCGCTTCAGCAAGGAATTTTTCGATTTCTTCGCGGCGCAGCAATCCCGCCTGTGCACCAAGTTTCTGTACAACGCTCATACTATTAATCGGTGCCCATTGCAACGCGACCTCTAATGGTTCGCCTAATGCCAATGCAGCAACGGTCGTTGATGCAAATGCATCGCCTGCGCCCGTACGATCATACGGCGGCTGTGGATCAGGGTAATTCGGCATCTTGATAATTTTTTCGCCATCAGACGCATAGGCGCCGTGTGGACCATCGGTAATCACAACTACTCTTGGACCAAGTTCATGCAACGCGCGTGCTAGTTCTGGAATAGACGTCACGTCTTTACCTGTCACGACTGCTGCTTCTTCACGGTTCATAAATACTATGTGTGATCGGCGATAAATACCTGCCAATTTTTCGACACCCCATTTGAAATGGAATGTGCCTGGTTGGAAGACTAGTTTCGTGTCAGGATTTTCGTTTAGATATGTCAACATGTCTTCGTGTAGCTGCCACGCAGACTCACTGATCATCGACAGGTAAATCCAGTCAGGTGTCGTTGTTGGCGTCTGCCATTTGTAATCGTAATCTTCGTACTTGATCAAAATCGTGCGGTCGGCGCCATAGCGAAGGACATAGTGATAGTTCGACTTCATCCCTGCATTAAGTGACATGACTGACGTATCAACATTCTCACTCTTTAGATATGTAAGTGATTCTTCAGCTACCTTGTCGTCACCCAAAAAGCCCATTAATCCTGTTTGCAGTCCTAGGCGCGCAAATGCGATAGAAGCATTTGCAGAGTTGCCGACAGCATCAATAATATCAACGTGATCATATGGCGGTTTTGAACCAAATTCCATGCTTAGGTGCTGCTGCCCGTGCTCGTCGGTATATACCTCGGCTTGGTCCTCGCGGAGTTGAATGAATGCATCAGTAACGATGTCCCCAATAGTCAGGATGTACGGTTTGTCCATAGTTGTTTGCCTTTCGTCTGTTTGTGTTTGCGTTTCTTTATCGTCATTATACCATATTTCCGGCAGACCAGCTTGCTGCACGAAGTGTTCGACGGTCTGTTCATTAACACGTTCATGGTCACTGTATCGGCGCACCAATTCGTGGCGTAAACAAAACTGCATGTGACGGGTTATTTGCTGATCGAGCGACGTACCAACGCTTTCGTTAATATCATCGAAATTAAACGAAATCACTTTTCCTGCGAATGACAGCCCGACAAATTCAGTTTCCGCAAACAGCGCACGATTACTTGCTTGACCTAATAAGGAATGATATAACTCATCGGCAGTTGTATCGGCTGGATCTAGGCCCATTTCACGCATCACATGATGCGCGCGGCTAATAATATCGCTTATTAATCGAACGTCGACGCCGGAATGCCCGGCAGCTTGTTCCAATTGGCGAAGTGACGTCGTAAATAAAGGCTCTTCTGCCTTTAGTAAATCTTGTAGAAATTTTGCCATTCTTTGCACCCACTCCCTATCTGTTACAGATAGTATATCACGTTCATGCTAAAATGGTTTTTCTGATAGCGGCATTTCGTGTAATTTTGCATTTGCTGTCAATATACCACCCTTTGCGCCAATTTGAGTAACGACAGATGTTGAGTTTGCACTTGCGAACACAATTGAATCTTTTAGCGACTTTCCTTGCGCCCATTGGGACAAAAAGCCAGAACCAAACGCATCGCCCGCGCCAGTCCGGTCAATCACAGGTACATCTTCGTACATACCTGCACGTACAACTGTTTTTCCATCAGTCGCTACGACGCCATTCGGACCATCTGATATCACCGCAACTGCGACATAGTTGGTCATGTGTCGAGCGAGTTCTTCTAGTTCAGTACCTTCGACGATTTGCGCGGCTTCTTCTTTGTTTACAAAAATAATATCAACGTCTTCCAAGAGTGGTCGCAGTTGCGCCATTTTCGCCAATTCACCCTCACCAGGATTGATAGCAATCTTGACGCCATTTGCTTTAGCTTTTGTTACGACGGCGTCTAGCGCTTCCATTGCACCGGCAAAAGAAGAAATATAAAGCCAGTCGTACTTAGTATAGTCAATTTTTGAATATTCCGCCGCATTATGAGTATGCGCCGCGCCGCGGTAGATCAACACTGTACGCTCGCCAGTATCCGCTAATAGGACGGTTGAATACTGTGTACCAAGAGTGGCATCATACACGACTTCATCTGTGCGGACATGCTCGTCATCTAATTCGGCAATCACTGCGCTTGCAGCAATGTCATGGCCTAATTTGCCTATAAAGTTACTGTCGAGGCCTTGTCTGGCAAACGTAACAGCCGCGTTTGTCGCGCCGCCGCCCGTTGCAAACGTTATTGTTTCAACGTTTAATTTTGCACCTAGTTTAAATTTTTCAACATATTCATTCGTTTGCGGATCAAGTTGCGCTCTAATACCTTTACCGGATATAAAGACGTCTTGTGATGCCGCACCTATTGCGCATATTTTTACCATACTTCTTATGATACAGGTTTGATATACTAATAACAATGAACGCTCTACAAAACCTTACACACGCATATCAACAAAGTCCTTGGCTCGATAATCTTAGTCGTGATTTGATCACGAGCGGCAATCTAGATCACTATGTCAAGCAAGGAATCCGCGGATTAACCTCTAACCCAACCATATTTGAAAATGCAATTACCCACGGTAATCTTTACGACGATCAGATTGCCCAACTATCAAAAGATGGTTTAAATGAAGAAGAAATTTATTGGCGAATTGCCATCCAAGACATTCGTGCTGCGGCAAAAATCCTCGAGCCTGTCTACGATGCGAGCAACGGGCAGGACGGCTTTGTTTCGTTAGAAGTATCACCGCGGCTTGCACATGATACCGCTGGCACTATCGCGCAGGCGCGAACATTATGGCAGCAGTTAGGTTTAAAAAACCTAATGATAAAAGTACCCGCTACCGATGCAGGTATCCCAGCAATACAGACACTTCTAAGCGAGGGGATTAACGTCAATGTCACGTTAATATTCAGCCTTGATCACTATAAACAAGTCGTTAAATCGCACACCAGCACCCACATACAGGGTAATAAAGCAGTAAGTGTCGCGTCATTCTTTATTAGCCGTGTCGACAACGAAATCGACAACCAGCTCAACCAGATCGGTACACCCGAAGCGCTTGCATTACGTGGCAAAGCAGCGATAGCGCAGGCTCACCTGGCATATGAAATTTTTCTAAAAAACTTCACCAGTACAGATGAAGATACCAACGTACAACGCTTACTATGGGCATCTACTTCAACAAAAAACCCAGATTACGATGACCTGTTATACGTACGAAGCCTTGTCGCATCACATACGATCAATACTTTGCCCGAAGACACGATTGCAAAAATCATCGATCATCTTGAGCGTGATATTAAACCTATTTCAAAAGAAACGATCGCCAATGCGCAGCGCACCTTCAAGGCAATCAATGACGTCGGCGTAGATCTTGACGACGTAGCAAGAACACTCGAGCGCGAAGGCGTCGAGAAATTTCAAAAATCATTTGATTCATTACTTGCGGCAATTAAAAAGCAATTCTAATTGCCGCAACAATACTATAAAATAGCTTTACCGGCGCTACCTAATGCGTCAATTTTCTCTTCGACGACTGCTTGTACAGCCTGACGAACTGGTTCCATGATTTTCACGACAGCATACTGATCAGGATTTTCAGCTAAAATCCTTTCAAGGTTCGTACGGAAAGCAAAGCGCAAGTCACTATTAATATTCACCTTACTAACGCCAATCTTTGCCGCTTCAGTAAAGTAATGAGCCGCTGTACCACTACCCCCATGCAGGCTAATATTACAATCAATCATGTCGCGGATACGTTGCAATAATTCTAAGTCTAACTCCTTTGGTACAGGATATTTACCATGCAAGTTACCAATTGCTGCCGCAAATGTATCAATGCCAGTCGCATCGATAAATGCTTTTGCGCCTTCTGGCGTACTAAATGTTTTCCTAATCTCTTCATAGTCAAATGCTTCTGTATGTAGATTACTACTACCGCCAAAGTAATGGGGTTCGCTTTCGACAAGAGCGCCTGTAAATTTAGCATACTCAACCACTTCTCTTGTTTGCGCAATGATCTCTTCATCTGAAGCTTCTTTGTTAGCCTGTGAAATGTCGATGTGAATGAATTCGAACCCTGCATCAATACCACGCTTTGCACCTTCGACTGTAGGGCTATGATCAAGATTAATATAAACTTCTAGCCCGTACTCGGCCTTGTAGTTATCAACCATGTCACGAATATTATCAATACCCATTGCGGTGACTTCATCGTGCGTCACTTCCATCAATATAGGTGCATTTTTTGCCTGGGCTGCGCGTGCGACAGCGATTATCGTATCTTGGTTATCGATATTAAATGCACCGACGGCAAAGCCTTGGCTACGGCTGCGCTGCATTAGATGCCTAGCGCGTATTGTATTGTCACGAATCTGTTTAATTGTTAATCCCATAATATCCCCCTTAAAATCCTTGATGGTAGCGTGGTACATCGCTAATAAATTGTTTTGCTTGCTCGGCAATTGACACACCATCCAGTTTGAAATATGTCATTAATTCTGCTGGTTCGCCGCTTTCGCCAAAACGGTCTAGCATGCCGATACGACGTAGTGGTGTTGGTAGTTTGTCGCCTAATAATTCAGCAATCGTTCCACCGAATCCGCCAGCGATTTGCGCTTCTTCGACCGTCATCACGCGGCCCGTTTTGCGAACACTCTTCAAGATCGTTTCTTCGTCTAATGGCTTAATAGTCGGAACATGAATAACTTCAGCATGAATATCCATCTGCTTCAGTAAAGCAGCAGCCAATAGCAACTGTGCAGTGAGCGCCCCAGTACCTAGTAATGTCACATCATGTCCTTCGTACAGTACGTAAGCTTTGCCGATTTCAAACGGCGACTCATCTGTACTAAAAATCGGCGTTTTATCCCGGGCAAGACGCATGTAGGTTGGTTTACCATTTTCTGCGATTGCTTTCGTCGCCTTCTCGGCTTCAATGCTGTCGCCAGGCGCTATGACAACCATATTTGGTAGAACGCGCATCAATGCAATATCTTCTAGCATCTGGTGTGTCGCACCGTCAGGACCAACGCTAATGCCAGCGTGCGATCCAATAATTTTTACAGGCATGTCGTTTAATGCGATCGTCGTACGGATTTGTTCCCAGTTGCGACCAGGACTGAATGCAGCATAGCTACTAGTGAACGGTATTTTACCCGCGCGCGCCATACCGCTTGCAACTGTCACTAGGTTTTGTTCGGCAACACCAATTTCAACAAATCGTTTTGGAAACGCTGCTTTAAATAATGACATCTGCGTACTGTCGGTCAGATCAGCACATAGTGCGACTATACTTTCATTCGCTTCACCCGCCGCTTTTAAGCCGCGTCCAAAACCTGCTCGAATTGGCTCTAATTTTACATCTCCATTATAAATATCTGGGTTTAATGGGTAACTCATTATTCGATATCTCCTGAAGTAATCTTGCCGTTCAGCGTACGTAGTTTTTTTAGCGCCTCTTTTGCCTGCTCTTTATTTGGCGGAACGCCGTGCCATTTGTAATCGTATTCCATAAAATCCACACCTTTACCTGGAATGGTATGCGCGATAACCACACTCGGCTTGTTCGATATAGCCCGTGCCATACTAGCCGCATCAATCACGCTAT
>JAQGGY010000022.1 GCA_028289095.1 Candidatus Saccharimonadota bacterium | reverse complement strand
GCAACGAGCGGTCGCGGCACCACCATCGAATCGCGAGTGACGTCACCGCCCACACTAGCAAAATGATGAACGACGTCAGTATTGCCCCGTAATGTCCGGTCGTACCCGCAAAAATAATCAAGAAGAGTGTAGCTTGGGATGTCGACGCCATGACAAGTTGTCGATCATGCTGTTTGTAGGCAAAATGCAGACCTGTAGCTACATAGAACAAAGCGGCCGCAATACCAAAGGTAAATAATGCAACCCACTGCTGTGGTAACGCGATAATAGATGCAACGATCGCAAGTGTCGCGACAGTTAATACACTAGCAACCACTTGTATCCATGGCTGACGCTCAACGTACGATGCTAACAGGAACAACATGACACCAACACCCGTTGCAGTTGCTATCCATCCACTACTAATAAGTACTGTTATTAGTAGTGCCGCCACGAAATATATAACATAAGAATATGCAAACATCTGACTTAATACAGGGGCGCGAAGCATATACGCCCAGCGAAGCGCCAGTGAAGCCAAGCTGGCAACCAGCAGTATTACTGCAACAAGTGTATTAGCGCTTTGATCAGCAGAAAATACGACTCCTGCGGTCACTAACAACGCCATCTGTCCAGCGCCCAACATGATCGCCTGCCGAGCCGATTGTCGCAAATATCCATGCATGCACACCATCACCCAGAACATTACCGCACTTACTCCACCAATAAAAAGCATGTGCCATGGTTGAACAATATTTAATACGCTAGACGATGCAACAACACCTAAAAAGGCGATCGCAGGAAAGGCGACCTGACTACGCGGATTACGTGCAAGGTACGACGCCACAAGCACGATGATAGCTGCTGCGAAGTAGGTCACCATGGCGACGAGTGCCGAGCCCTCGATCCAGGCGCCAATAATAGCCAGCGCCAAATAGGTGATGTATGCGATCGTCATAAAGGAACGTAGCGCAGCAGATCGATGCCGCCAGCGAGCATACAGATAGACTGCTACAATCGCTGCAGCCATAAATATTGCCGTCAGAGCCCACCACGGCAGACTTGGGTCGACAAGTTGACGAGCGATAACAAACGGCAAGATCATTGACGCGATCAAGCCAATCAACGAGACCCAAACGGTGCGCAGCCGAAATGCAACAGCTAGGCTGGTCAGCCCCATCACATATAAAGCAATCGTCGTAAATAACGGCGACAGATAATAGTTAGTCCATACGAATATAAGCACTGTCTGTACGATAAATAATACTGTAATCCATGTCCGCTCGCTAGCTGCCCTGCCTGGCTGATTAATCATTACTAGCGAAAAGGCGTGCTGTAAAGTCATCAACAAGAATATCGTAAAGGCCACCTGAGGCATATTACCATTGAAAATATCCCAAGCGACCAGCGCAAAGACGACATACGACAAGACGCGGATCGTCGTTTCATATACGACACTTCGCGTCTGCAACCACGCTACAACATAATGTAATGTCGCAATCGCAAAAACGATTTCATAATCGACAAGTAGTAGCTTATCAAACACAAACAGACTCGCAACCAGAGCGACTGGAGTAACAATTTGACCAGATCGTTCAATTGGCTGGCTAAAAATACGAGGTAGCCAATTTGGTTTGAAATGTGCGACTACATTTGCACTGAGCGACACCAAAATCATTGCGACGAATTGCCATACCAGCGCATGAGCGGCTGCCGTAGTCATTGATCCGACAAGCGACAGCACGAAGGCCATTGTTAAGTAGGCGACAAGCTGGCTTTGCAAACGGATCGCTACAATAAAATATGCAATCAATCCTACCGCTGAAGTAATAAACCATGACAATGTCGCACCTAGATTTGTATATTGTTGTAGTGCCAAACCAGCAAATGGGATTAATGCTAAACCTGTACCTAAGAACGCCAATGCGGCCGGGCGCAAGCGCACGCTCTTGGCGTGGATAATAAATCCGCCAACATAAAATAAAGTGATAATACTAATGACTGTTACTAATTTTGTCTGGGGTGATGATGAGGAGGCGACAAATAGTGCACCAGCAGCAACCAACAAAAAGCTGGCCGTATACAAGATGATGTTTAGATTACGCAACGAGCGTTTAGCTTTTTGCTCGGCGGTCATTTCAATAGAATGCGTAACTGGTGCCGCTTCATCGATAATATAATTGTCGACGTAATCTGTTTCGTCATGTAGGTTTTCGCTATCCGCCAGGAACTGCGATTCCGCGGTATTTACGGGATGTACCGCCGCAGTGGCTGCATCATCGACGATTGTGCCTGCTCTGCCTTCGTTGATTAATTTCATTAGTGTAGTGGCATTAGCGCGTTTCGATTGAATCAGCTGGTCAACTTTATCACCAAATGCGCGGTAGCCATTCCAATACCCTTGTGCGTACGGATCATTTTCCAATCCATCATTTTTCGGTCGCGAAGATAACATAATAAATAGGACGACAGACACCAAAAACCAAAAGACAGCCATTTTACACTCCAATTAAACTACCTTTAGCTTACCTTAAGCGTAAGCAATATACCAGTCTAAAAGAGCGTCCGCTTCTGAGTATCAAACTGTTCAAGTAATTCTTTTTGTTTTTTAGAAAGCTTCGTTGGCGTGTCAACGACAATACTAACAATTTGCGGGCCACGCGTTGTACTGCGTAGGTGCGGAACACCATGATTAGCCAGTTTAAAATCAGTTCCGCTTTGCGTACCGGCAGGAACTTTCATGCGAACCGTACCATCGACTGTTTCAACATCGATTTCAGTGCCAAGGGCAGCGTCAACCATACCGACGTGTTCTTCGGATAGAATAATATCACCTTCACGAGTAAACTTTTTGTGGGCTTTGACGCGAATGTGGACATACAGATCACCGCGTTCGCCGGCGCCAATCGCTTCACCACGCTCTTTCAGGCGAATAGTAGAACCATCGTCAATGCCAGCAGGAACTTTAAGAGTGACTTTTTGCTTACGACGCTCTGTTCCCTTGCCTCGGCAAACGGTACAAACTTTTTCAGGAATCTTACCTGCACCTTTACATGTTTCGCACGTCACCGCCTGCTGAATTTGACCGAAAATCGTATTCATAATGCGCGCTTGCTGGCCTGCACCTTTGCAGGTTGGGCATGTTTTCATACTATGACCAGGTTCGACAGTTGAACCCTTACAGTGCGAACATTCGTCTTCCATATCAAGTGTTAGTTCTTCTTCGACGCCAAAGATTGCTTGCTCAAATGATAACGTCAACGTTGTTTCAACGTCACGTCCACGCTTTGGACCTCGTTGCTGTTGGCCAGCACCACCGCCAAAAAATTGTCCGAAAATATCACCCAATCCACCGTCGCCAAAATCAAAGTGAACATTCTGCCCGCCAAAGCCTTCAAAGGGATTACCGCCGCCATATCCACCTGCGCCGCCGCCGTTTCCACCGACGCCCGCATGACCAAACTGATCATAGCGTTGACGTTTTTGCTGGTCTTTTAGAACTTCGTAAGCTTCGTTAATTTCCTTGAATTTTGTTTCGTCACCGCCTTCTTTGTCGGGATGGTGCTGAACAGCAGCCTTGCGATAGGCTTTTTTTAGTTCGTCAGCAGAAGCATTTTTACTGACACCTAGTACTTCGTAATAATCACGTTTACTCATCTGTACTTAGTATATAAAACTAGCACTCGATATAC
>JAQGGY010000074.1 GCA_028289095.1 Candidatus Saccharimonadota bacterium | reverse complement strand
GGAAGTGTGAACGCTGGCGTTCGACTAGGGTGGTGGTGTAGAAATCTGCATAATTTTGCGCCAAGCCATCGACAACGGCAGGATGTGAGGGCTGATAGCTTTGAACGATGACGCTGGTCGGATGGTGCGAGCGACCGACACGGCCGATGACTTGGGCAAGTAATTGGAAGGTGCGTTCGCTCGATCCAAAATCAGGCAAACTTAACCCGCTGTCTGCTTGCACGACGCCAACGGATCGTAATTTCGGAAGGTCTAATCCTTTGGCAATGACTTGGGTGCCAATAATTAAATCAATTTCACCGTTGTATAACTCTTTATATTTTTGTTCAATCGATTCGCCACTTTCGCTGTCGCCATCGAAGCGAGCAATAATTTTATCAGGAAATAATTTGCGCAGTTCTGACTCGATGAGTTTTGTGCCAATTCCTTTGTGAATGATATCGGCGGCGCCGCATTCTGGGCAGCTTGTAGGTACGCTTTCTATGACACCACAGACGTGACAACGCAGATGATGCTTGTCGGCATGAAGGGTGAGTGGAATGAAGCAACGGGTGCACATGGCCGACCAAGCGCAGTTTTCGCACAACGTTGTCGATGCACTGCCGCGGCGGTTATGAAAGACAAGCGCCTGATTACCGCTGGCAAAAGTTTCTGCCAGCTGAGCTAATAATTTGTCGGATAAAAAGCGATGTTGTTTAAAGTTGGCTCGCTTGGTCATGTCGACAAGACTGATGGTTGGTGCGATGGCATTATCACGCGCACGCGTGGTCATAGTGATGATGGGCCGTCCTGACTTTTCAGCCAAATAATAATCGGCAATCGATGGCGTCGCGCTACCAAGGACAACCTTTGCTTGGTGATACGACGCAAGGACGCTAGCTGCGCGCAGAGCGGAATAACGAGGTGACTGTTCTTGTTTAAAGCTTGGTTCATGCGCTTCATCAATAATAATCAGTCCGATATGTGACAATGGTAGAAAAAGGGCAGATCGTGGACCGATCGCAACGCGTGGGGTGTCACTAGTTAGGCTGTCACGCCATGCCAGGTGACGTTCGGCTTCTGTTTGCCGCGAATGGGTAAGGATGGTGTCTTGGAAATGGTGAGAAAATTCATCGACAAGTTGCGATGTTAGGGCGATTTCGGGAACCAGTAGAATGACTGATTGTCCACGGGCGAGGGTGCGCTTTGCAAGTTCAATGTAGACATGTGTTTTGCCTGATCCGGTCACGCCATGTAGTAACGCGGTTCCTGGAGTCATTGTTTCAACAGTGGCGATAGCTGTATTTTGCTCACTAGTGAACACAATATTTGTTCGGTCTCGGAATGTCTCGCGGGCGATAATTTTGCGGTCGCGGCGGGCTTTTTGGACGCCTCGTGGCAAGATTGTTTGCAGGACGGTCGCTAAGTGTGTCGCGTAGTATGCACTGAGCCATTCGGCTAATAGAATTAATTGTTCCGGCAGCGGCGTGTCTTCGATGACGCTACTAATTAGTTTAGTTTCGTATTTTGGTTTGGCGACTGAACGCAAAATAACGCCAGACAAAGATTTTTTTCCGACTTCAATAACGACCAATGTTCCTATTGGCAGGGCGGCATCAGAGGCATAAGTAAAAGAGGCGCTGGTTGCACGTATAATTTGATTTGGCGCCACCTCGTAGTAGTGCATAGGTCTAGTATACTGTGTCACGGCGTCTGGTGTGGAAAAGCATATCAATTATTCTTTGTCACTCGCCACGGCGCCGTTATGCTGCTAAAATAAGGATATGTATTTTGAAAGTCGCGCCCAGGCTGGGCAGATATTGGCCGAACAACTTTTTGAAACATACCGGTATGAAAACTGTGTCGTTGTTGCCTTGAGTGATGGAGCCGTTCAGGTGGGGGAGCAGATTGCTGGTGCCTTGCACTGTTTGCTGACGCTTTTATTGATCGAAGACATTCAAATTCCCGGCGAAAGCCTTAGTTTTGGCGGTGTGTCGCAAAGTGGTGGCTTTACGTATAACGGTTCGTTTAGTGGTGGTGAGATCGAGGAGTACACCAGTGAATTCCACGGCTACCTCGAAGAGCAAAAGCGCGAAGCGTTTCAAAAGATTAATCGACTTTTGGGTGACGGCGGCGTCATCGATCATGACATGCTGCGTGATCGCTTCGTTATTTTGGTGGCTGACGGACTGGACAGTGGTGCGGCGTTAGATGTAGCTATAGACTTTTTAAAGCCGATTCGCATTCAGCGGTTGGTCGTCGCGACACCGGTCGCATCTGTTCAAGCGGTTGATAAATTACACATGTTAGCCGACGAGCTGCACGTCCTTGATGTAAAAGAAAACTTCATGGGCGTAAATCATTATTATGAGGCAAATGATATTCCTTCGCACGAGGATACGGTCGCTAAAATCAATCAAATCGTTCTAAATTGGCGTTAATCGCCCTTGCCAAAACGATGTAAAAAAGTGTACAATAACAAGCAACAGGGAGTATGATTTAAAGTAAGAGAATATATGTTAGACGTTTTTATTACCTCAAGAGTCCGCCGGAAAATCGTAGTCGTATACGCAAAGTATCCTGATTTTCACACGCATGTCCGTGGACTTGCCAAGCTTATCAAGGAAGATCCGGGCAACATCCAACGCGAATTAAAGCGACTTGAAAAAGTTGGGTTCCTTACTTCTGAAAAGCAGGGGAATACGAAAATTTATTCTACGAACAAGCAGTTCCCAATCTTTAAAGAGCTGCAAAGCATCGTTATTAAATCTCAACAACAGGCAGGCCGCCCAAAACGCTCATCTGACTTGTAATGACATTGTTTGATCAAATATTAAAGGCACGAGGTCTTGAAGGCGAGGCTCGTGACCTTTTTTTATCTCCTAGTTATGAAGCCAAACATGATCCGTTCCTGCTACCCGATATGCAAGCTGCGGTTGATAGGCTGGCGATCGCACGCGAACAGCAGCAGCGCATAACCATCTATGGTGATTATGATATCGATGGATTAACGGCGACGACGGTCTTGTTGGATGCGTTAGAGTCGTTTGGTTTTTTGCACGTCGATGCCTTTATTCCTAATCGTTTTGTCGAAGGTTATGGGCTGACGTTAGATGCTGTCGAGCGTATTGCTGAAACGGGCGCGCAACTGATTGTAACAGTTGACTGCGGTAGTTTAAGCGAAAAAGAAATTATTCGGGCGAATGAGCTGGGTGTGGACGTGATTGTGACCGACCATCACAATGTCGCACCTGTGCAACCCCCGGCAATTGCCGTCATTAATCCTAAGCGCTTGCTCGCCGATTATCCCGAAGCGTATGAAAATTATTTACTTAATACTGCAAAATTATCTGATACATACCAACTGCCGTCCACCCAGGTATATCCTTTTGTAGATCTGCCAGGTGTGGGTGTTGCGTTTAAATTAGTGCAGGCCTTACAGACTCGATTAGACGGTTTGCCTGTCGGACAAGAGAAGTGGCTACTTGATCTGGTCGCATTGGGAACGGTGTGTGATGTCGTAACCTTGGTTGATGAAAACCGTGCGAATGTGTACTGGGGATTGAAAGTATTATCACAGACTCGTCGACCAGGGCTAAAGGCCTTGATGGCGGTTGCTGCGGTCGAGC
>JAQGGY010000073.1 GCA_028289095.1 Candidatus Saccharimonadota bacterium | reverse complement strand
GTCGCGCGTAAAATGACTCATGACACGGCGGCGGATATTGACGCTTTTACCGATATATAGCGGCATGCCTTTTTCGTCATCAAACATATACACCCCATGACCCGTCGGCAGGTTATTGATTGCATCGACATCCAGGTGCTTTGGCAAACTAGGCCGTTTGATCTGCAAGCTAATAACTTCGTTGATAATATCGTAGGTAAACTGCTGCTGGACCAGTGTTAAAAATTGCCATAGAATATGCGCGTCGTCATACGCACGGTGACGGGCGCTATAGGAAAAACCATGCCGTTCAATCAGACTGGATAATTTGTGGCTGGTTTGGTCGGGATATAATTTTCGCGATAATTTCACCGTACACAGCTGCTTTGGTTCAAAATCAATGCCGACCCGACGGAATTCCTGCTTTAAAAACGAATAGTCAAACCGAACGTTATGCGCCACAAATGTTGCGCCGTCCAAAATATCCAGCAGTTCATCGGCGATATCAGCAAACGTCGGCGCGTCCTGTACATCATGAGTCGTAATGCCTGTCAGATTAGTAATAAAGTAGGGGATAGAAGTACCAGGATTGATCAGTGTCGTAAATTCACGAACAATCTGACCTTTTTCAACACGAATAGCAGCAACTTCAATCACATGCCCATGGGTGTAATTCATCCCATCGGTTTCCACATCGACACACACATACGGCTCGTCTAATAATGTCGTTAGCTGTCCCTTATCCATATACCTATTATACCTGTACCCATAAACGGGGTGAAAAGGGTGAACGTGCGTTTTATGGTATATACTAAGCTTGACATTTTACAAATCTTGTGCTATTATAGAAGTATGAGTACACCAGCTCGAAATCAGTTTCAAACCCGAATAACTGTACCTGCACGTCAGATATCGTTGGCTGATAGAGAACTTTCTATTCCTACTAGGGGCATAACACGCACATCAACCCGTAGCATTTATATGCCGTCACGTGACACCTCACCGCAACGTTTTGCGCCGTCATTAATCACTAAACGGACTACAAACGTCAATCAATCGGCATTCCCATACGCACTACCGATGCCACCCGCATTACCACATGCGATGACAATGCTGTTACCAGCGCCAGTCGCACCGACTTCTGTGGACGTACTAAAAGTAGAGCAAAAACAGCTGGTGTTGTTGCTTCCTGCACACAACGAAGAATTGATTATCGCAGAAACGATCCGATCTGCAGTCGCTGCAGGACAGCCAAAGGCAGATATTTATGTCGTCAACGATAATTCATCTGATAAAACAGAGGAAATTGCGATCAGCCTGCTTGGTGCGAATAACGTACTAACCGTTGAACGAAGCGGTAAAGCTCTTGCCGTCAAAAAGGCCATCGATAAATTTGAGCTGGAAAGCCGTTACGTATGGCTACACATTGCAGATGCGGACAGTATCTTTTCACAGGATTACTTTCGCCACTATCGCAGCAAATTGGACCCGAAAAAATACGCTGTCGCTGTGGGATTTGTCCAGAGCCTTCGAGGCAACTGGATCAGCACTTACCGTGCATTAACCTATACCTACAGCCAACAGGTGACCCGCCGTGTGCAGTCACACCTGGGTATGATATCTGTTTTTCCTGGCCCAATTACGTGTTTTAGGACTGACATTATCAAAGACCTAGAATTTGGTGGCGCCAGTTTAACCGAAGATTTCGACATTACACTGCAAGTACACCGTAAAAAACTAGGCAAAATTTTGTTTATTCCTAAAGCGGTTAACTTCACCCAAGACCCGCAGTCATTGACAGACTTCTGCAAACAGAACATGCGCTGGCAACGTGGCTTTTTCCAAGGCGTAAAAAAGTACAAAATCGGCCTGCATGGCCAACGTATCGACATTAGCCTAGGATATCAGATGTTACAAATGTTACTCTTCTTATTCCTACTGTTTGTTTGGATACCATATGTCATCGCCGTGACAGGTAACTGGCTGATTATACCGGTCACCATCGCCGCTGACATCGTTCTAAACGGCTTTATCGCACTGTTTGCATCTGCCGTTGCCAAACGCTGGACATTGATTGGGGCATTGCCATATTTCTACTTCCTACGATGGGTTGAAATTGGCATCTACCTGATCGCATTTGTCGATGTTATCGTCCTAAAGAAGTTCCAGGATGAAGTAATCGGCTGGTCTACTGCCGGCCGTCGCTACCAGCTGTCAAAGCAAGCATTGCTAGACGTTGCTAAGTAATACCTAGTTGTAATCACGACAGGACACGCTCATTGTGGCGTGTCCTTTTGATTGCACCTGATAGCTAAATAACGGCTACAACTAAAATAACCGCCCTATCTGGGCGGTTATTTTATAACTCTTGTTGTGTACTAGATTTCGCTAGCTTGGCGACTTTTACGTGCCAAAACCAATGTTACTAGGTAAACAACGACACCAAGTGCAAGCATGCTTGCAGCTAGGATAAACAGGTTGTCACTAGCACCTGTTACAGGTAATGCGCCAACAGTTATGATGGGCGCAACGACGCTAGGTGTTATACCGTATGCCATGGTTATTCTCCTTGTTAAAAGGATAAACAGATCATCGCACAAGGGTTACTTGCACAAACACTATCTCTCCCAATTTGATATATACCAATTGGTAGCGGCGTGGGATTGCCGGGGTTAATAGATTAACCTCTGTAAAACACGTCAACTCCTCAATTCATTTTTCATCATACACTATTTATGCTAATTTTGCAAGTATATTTTATATTATGTTTTAGCATAACCACCATATGTAGGGGTTGGAGCCATAACTTTTCACTATATACTTGACATTTCGTTAAATAAGTAGTAAAATGACCACAATAACTATATGGAGTTTATTAAAATTATGCGAAACGCACTAAAAATGTTCGCTGCATCCTTGTTCGTCGGTATTGTTGCGACGATCCTACCTGCACTTGCTGCCGGAACAAACCTGATTGCAAACCAATCAGTCGAAACAGCCCAGACAACGGCTAAACCAACAAACTGGAGTGCTAACAAATGGGGTACAAATACCACTACGCTAAAATACGAAACAAATGGTAAAACTGGCAGCCGCAGTTTATTAGTGACAATGACGTCACGAAGCAGCGGTGATGCGAAATGGATGCACGACGCTGTCGCAGTAAAAGCAAACACTTCATATACCTACACCAGCGCCTATAAAGCGAGCGTCGCAACAAACGTTATCCTGCAATATACCGATGCCGCAGGTAAACTAACGTATGTTCACGTTGCTACCGTCCCAAGCAGCGCCAACTGGGGATCTGTGAACCTAAAATTCGTAACTCCTGCTAGTGCTACTAAAGTCATTGTCCTACATGTCCTAGATGCAAAGGGGACACTGCAGACTGATGACTTCGTATTGTCTGAAACAGCAGCAGTACCCGCTCCAACTCCAACACCTACGCCACCTCCAACAACACCACCCGTAGTTGAAGATCCTACCGCACATGAACACAACCTCATCGCAAATGATTCATTTGAAATCGCGTCAGGCGACACACCTGCAACATGGTACAAAAATACCTGGGGTACAAACACTGCGATCTTTACCCACGACACAACTGGTCGTACAGGTACACGCAGTGCGACCGTCACTATGACCGCGCATACCGATGGTGATGCTAAATGGTACGCTGAAGCAGTCGATGTAACTGCAACGAAAAGCTATCTGTACCGCGACTATTACAAGTCTACCGTCCCGACCCGCGTTGTCGTCGCATTCGTCGACGCTAGCGGTAACTATTCATATCAGGAAATAGCAGGCGCACCAGCAAGCAGTGCTTGGGGTCTATATAGCGCAACATTCGTCGCACCAGCAAGCGCGGTAAAAGCATCCGTATTCCATCTGATTGACCGCGTCGGTACATTAACTATCGACGACGTCGTTATGGAAGTGGCATTGCCACCAACCGCGGCACCAGGCGTCGCCGTTCCTAATGCTTCACTTGAAAATGCAACCGGCACGATGCCATCTGGTTGGCAAGCAAGCAAATGGGGTACTAACACTGCGGTTCACCAATACATGAACGAAGGCCACACCGGCACTAAAAGTGCGAAAGTAACGGTCAGCAATTACGTTGATGGTGATGCGAAATGGTTCTTCGATCCTATTACATCAGTTAAAGCAGGCCAGCAATACCGTGCGACAATTTGGTACAAAACAAATGTTTCTCCACGTGGTATTGCAATGTTTATCATGGCCGATGGAACAGAAAAATATTTTGCAATGCCTGTCGCACAACCAATTGGCGGCACGACGACTTGGCAGCAGTACAGTGACACATTCAGCGTTCCTGTTGGCGCCGTATCCGCCTCTGTATTTATGGTAATTAACCAAAACGGCTGGTTGCAGACTGACGATTACAGTTTGACTGACTACAGCCCGAACGGCTATAGCCGACCATTACTGACAATGACATTCGATGATGGTCACGAAGACAACGCTCGCACAGCATTGCCAATCATGAACCAGTACGGTCTAAAGTCGACACAATGTTATGCAACGTCATTCATCGAAGGCAAGACACAAGCGGTCGTCAATGACGTCCTTGCGTTCCAAAACAGCGGCCACGAGATTTGCTCGCACACTGTTACGCATCCATTTTTGACATCAACACTTGGTGCAAATCTAACCTACGAACTGCAGCATTCAAAACAATACCTTGAATCAATCACTGGCCGACCAGTCGTTAACTTTGCATCACCATATGGCGACTACAATGCGACGGTCGTATCAGAAATCAAAAAGTTCTACCGATCACACCGAAGCGTTGACGAAGGCTACAACTCGAAAGATAACTTCAATGCATATAATTTACGCGTACAGAACGTCCTAGACACAACCAGTGCGTCACAAATCGCTGCATGGATTGCCCAGGCAAAACTGAATAATACTTGGCTAATATTGGTCTACCACCGTGTTGCTAGCGACCCAGGTCCATACGACAGCTACACGAATGTATTCGCAGAACACGCACAGACAATCAGCCAAAGTGGCATTACTGTTAGAACCTACAACGATGCGTTGAATGAAGTAATCGCTCAACAGCAATAACCCGCTAGTCGATATCAAACAACCATAATGGAATATTGGCCGCTTGCAGGTCGTGAACGAACGTCTTAAAGACAATCGTCGACGAACTGCTGGCGGCTTTTCCATTTGGCCAATATGACCAATCGGTTGCTTCGGGTACGGCTGACTTATTTTCGGCAAATAGATGAACTGATAGGCTAAAGCCTTGTGACTGCAATACTTTAATACCTGACACAACGCCTGTTAACTGCGCCGCTCGCTGTTCGGGGGTAATGATAATTTGACGACCAGGTTGATTAGCGTACTTGACACCGAACGATCCAGTATTGACCCATACTTCTTTAGTGCCAACGGCCCGGGCTAATTCGGCTAATAAATCCATACGCAGATATTGGCGTGGCATTCCATTTGACGACCCGTCTTCATCTAGTGCAGGTGACCACGGCAAGCCCTGTAGCCCGACACTGTCAATCAGTCCTGCGGGAATACCTTTGACGTAAGGAGCGAGACTAACAGCACGGCCATCTGTCCAGTTACCGGATGTAGGGTAGGTATTAGTGTCTAGCAAAATACTAGCGATGCTGGTAGGGAAATGCTTTTTTTGATACAGCACGGCCTTTGTGACACATGCGGCAAAGTCGTCAGGATTAACACTGGACCAAACGGGTAAGTTGCCTTCGGGTAGTGGCACCCAGGTTCCCATCATCGCATCGGTCACGCCACGTGCTTTGATTGCGGCAAAATAAATATCCAAAACACTATCATATGCACTGGCGCGATAGGCTTTCATATCTACTAATCCTGCACTGGTCGTCGGTTCAAAAAACACGACAGGCGATACGTTATGAGTGGCAAATTCGCGCAGCTGCGACGCAACGTATTGTGCGTACTCTTTTGCTTCGGCAGCCGTTGTTGGCGTTGCAACAAAGAATGACATTTTCGTCACGATACCGCTACCGCACACTTGCTCATACTGGGAAAGTTTGCGAAGCTGCGATGACAGTGAGGTCATCAATGAATGCCGCATCGGCTGCGACGTGGTGCAATCCGACAATCTGGCAATAGGTGCTATTTTTACGGCTCTCGTCGCACCATTCGATGCCTGGCTTTTGGTCATCGCTGCAGGCGCCGCAACGGCTCCGCCTACGGTCGTCATCACTTCGTTAGCCATTGTCCTAGAAGGTGAATATACCGCAGCAACAGATGTTATCGACATCCACATTACCACCGCAACGCCGCCTAATGCAGATACAACAAGAACGTATCGTTTCTGCAGGAATGATAATTGCGATACATGTAATGCCATTTGAGGTTTATTATACTATTGTTTAGTCGGGACGAGTAATAAAGTATATAGCTGTATGTTACTTATACCTAAACATATTTTTTACATCAAAAATTATGATCCAATATCAACCCCGTATGACCCCTGTACGCTATTTTTGACAATAATGCGACATTATTATTGTCACCCCTAGAAGAAATAGCACAAGAGGTATATGATAATGTCATGAAAATAACATTCAGCTCAGTTAATGTTCAGAGCTTTACGGACTGGGAAGATCGCAAGCCAAACATCATCGACTACGTTAAACAGACGGATCCTGACGTTGTCCTATTCCAAGAAGTGACGTTTTTACCACAAATCAATGCAGAAAATCAGGTTAGTATCTTAAATAAATCGCTGGGCTATTTATACGAAAATTCAGCCGTCACAAGATTGCAGGCCAGCACCGAATTTGAAAACTACCGCGAAGGACTGGGGCTGATTAGCAAATATCCTATATTGAAAAGTGAGACATTCATCCTAAAGCAACAATCCCACGACGAACATCAACGGATTGTTCAGTTAGTCGATATCCTATGCGACGAAAAAGTTGTCAAGTTCGCGAATGTCCATTTTTCAATCAGCGACAGGGACGAAAGCCTGCCTCGTGAACATCTGCACGAATTATTACAAGTCCTAGAAAGCCGCGGCGAAACTCGCATAATCGGCGGCGACTTTAATATGAACGAAATCGACCTGAATGCTGATTTATGGCACGACACCTACGTGTCGTCATCGGTCACACCATACATAACATACCCATCAATGAATAAACGTATTGATTATTTCTTGCTACCGAAAGAATACTCATTTATATCCATCACCACGTCGGGCGATGGCTTGTCTGATCATCGGGCATTAACTGTTGTTGCCGAAGAAGGCGCGTTAGTGCAAACACCCGTCCAAGAACTATCCTACCAATCAGCCTAGCTTTCCGTATTAGGCAAAGTGCGTTACAATCTGAGTATGCATAAGCGGTATATAAAAGGCTTTACGATAATCGAACTTTTAGTCGTGATCGTCGTTATCAGTATTATCATGTCAGTAGGAATCATTGCATACACAAAAGTACAGGCCGGCACTCGCAATGACGAGCGCAATGCGCAAATGACGATACTGATTAACGAATTAGAAAAATTTTATGACGCAAAAGGTGAATACCCACCAGGATGCCCAGACACATCTTGTCCGAATGTCATGCACACAGCTAATACATCATCGGCTGCGCTGACAACCACAACGACATTAACGACACTGCAGTCAATTCTGCCAGGTACAAAAGGTGATTTTGGCGACCCTCAATCGCCCAACCGGACGTATCCGTTTAAAAACCGGCAGCTCGCCGAACAGAAATATTATTATTTTGGAGGAACGGTCAACTACACTGCAGGAGCTCTTGTATTAGATTCAGTGACGCACGCTAATTTTCCGTGTACTATCCGTTCAAGCCTTGTTGCGGGGCAGGTAGGATCATACGTCGTTGGCTATTACGATGAAGTAACGGGCAGCTGGGTGCTACGCGGAGGCAGAAATGGCATCCAAATGACCGTTGCCGCTGGAACTTGCGTTATCGTTCGCGACTAAAATAGGGTAAAATAAAGGGATGAGTATAAAAACCCTTCCTATTGTTGAAATGACCCTCGATAAAATCGTGGGCGGCGGCCAAACCCTTGGTAGTCTTGATTACGGTAAAAAAGCCTTTGTATGGGGTGGATTACCTGGCGAAAAAGTAATGGTACAGCTGACAAAAAAGAAATCTAGTTACGTCGAAGGTGTTGTCAGCGAAGTACTGGAACCAAGCGAAGACCGTGTTAATCCGATTGACGAAACCAGTTATTTGTCGACCAGCCCGTGGCAAATTATGAACTTTGCAAAAGAGCAGCACTACAAATCCGCACTGATCGAAGAAGCATTCGAACTGCATGACATCGTATTGCCGGGCGCAATCGAAGTCTACAGCGATAACCGCGAAATGGCTTACCGTAACAAACTAGAGTTTAGCTGGTGGTGGGACAAAGAATCAGCGCAACTAGATTTGGCATTCTTTCGACGTGGTACGCACGGTAAAATCCCCGTTGATGGTAGCAGTTTAGCTGATCCAAAAATCAACGAGGCAGCACATCGTATCCGCGATACGCTTCGTACCCGCGACGTACAGGCGTTTAATTTGAAAACATTATTGATCCGTTCCAACCGAAACGGTGATGTCGTGGCGCAGCTGTATGTCAAAGACGAAATGTTTGACGCCTTTAGCGAACAAGAGCTTCGTGATTTTGACGTTACTGGCTTTGAATTGATTTTTTCTAATCCTAAAAGCCCAGCCAGCGTCATTACTAAGCGTCTGCAAGCATGGGGTGAAACCAGCCTAACAGACACAATCCTAGACGTACCATTTACCTATGCAGTCGAAGGATTCTTCCAGATTAATTTACCTGTGTACGAGCAGGCGCTACGCGACATGAAAGAATGGGTTGCAGCCGACAAACCAGCTGTCGACCTATACAGCGGCGTCGGGACAATTGGTCTAACCATTGGCGGCGACCATGTGACTATGGTTGAAATCAATGAACATGCCGTCCGCGAAATGGAGCGTAATATTACTGCGCTTGAACGCGAAAAAGCCGTCAAAGCAATTCTTGCACCAAGCGAAACTGCACTTGAACACATCACAGGCGACTCGACAATTATTGTTGATCCACCGCGCGCTGGATTACACGAAGATGTCGTTAATAAACTGCTAGAAACACAGCCTGAACGTATTATTTACTTGTCATGTAATCCTGTCACGCAGGCGCGCGACACGGCATTACTGTGCGCCGAAAAATATGGTATCCAATCACATCGTGGTTATAACTTCTTCCCACGCACCCCGCATATTGAGCATTTGATTGTCCTTGACCTAAAGAAGTAATATTTGTAATATAGCAGTTCTGGTGGTATGGTATTAAAAGTACGAATGCGATATCGCATTTTACGTTCCTCATATACTACAACCCAGATTGGCTGTTATGAATACCACCGAAAATGCCACTGAAATCGTGCAAACGCTTGAAACGTGGCTTGCAAAAGGATTGGCCGATGCATGGAACGAGCGGGAGGATACCTATTTCGACCTTTCTATTCCTGACGAGAAAACACTGTATGAGAATAAGCACAACGTTATAAACTCAGGCAAACCGATTACCGAAGGTATCCTCGCGATGGCGCGTGTATTTGATGGTAAATACGTTGAACACGCATATCTATCTGACGACACGCATATTCCTGGACTTTCCGTTGACCGACCGCCTAGGCACGTTATTGTTGCATGGAATCAAGCTGTCGGCGAATCAATTAACAATGATCGCTATTTTGCACCAGATGGTGAATTCAAACTGCAAGGTGTTTTTGTCCAGTGCAATTACAATGGTGGCAGTTTTAGTGAATTCCGCGTCGGACTTATACTGGCGTTCGAACCAGATCCAGTCAGGATTAATTTATCCTACCGGGAGTTTTTTACTTTGTCGGAAAGCGGCTACACTATCACTGCCTTCACAACCGATGACGGACTAATCGTAGAGCACGCATACAGAGTCGTTCGTAGGGACCTACCGCCAATTACTGCCAAAGAAATCTTTAGGCAGAAAATTGGCATTAGTCGTAATGTCATTGCAGACGATTGGTGCACGCAGTTCACTCAAGGAGCTGATGGATACTACGAGCATCACGGTCGCTATCGCCCAAATCCCCGCATGAACCATATACCCCAACTGGGTCAGTACCTGACCGATCTGGCAGCAGTACTGGGAAAAAAGTAAGGAATATGAGGAAGCCTCGCACCGACCAAATGGTTGATGCGAGGCAACTCAATCAAAGTATTTAAATTTAGTTATTAAATGTTTTGATTGGGAAATAGGAAATGAGTAGTAGATAGTAAGGGGCGAAAAAGAAAGTATTAGCTTGTCTTGATCCGACGATATGCAAACTTGGCGGCAACGCGCCATCCATCCCTGGCATCACTATCGTACTGATAAATGTGCCCGTCTTTTACTTCGCTAATTAATATCATAGCGGGGTTGTACGGCGCAAGGGTGCGGTAAAAGATAATATCTGAATCATTGACATGGCCGCGGCCGGGGAAGACGTCTTTGAATTTTTCGCGGCCGACACGATCAAAATAATCATGCTGGCCCTTTGGTGGGAAATATATTTCAGCTTTTAGACCCATACGTGAAACGATTTTCTTTACATCACTAAGTAATAACCGTGAATGGCCCGATACATACACCATCAGCTGTTTTTTCTTTGTCAAAAAAACGGTCGCCGTTGCGGTACGACTTACTTCAACCTGACGGACAATTACCTGACTGATATCAACATCAACGCCAAATTGATTTTTGGCAATTTGCTCTAGTGCTATATCATCGTAGATCTCATCGGTCATAACTGGTGTTAGTATACCACCAAATGCGATGAGAATTGTAGTGGATATTGACTTTTTTCTATATATACGCTATAATATATGAAATTATAGTTTTATAGGCACCTTACACAATCTAGGAGAACAGATGAATAATGCTTCGGTTTCTGTCCGACCCCGCGTCGATGCAGATACGCTAAAAGATGTTCTGATCTATTCGAAAGCTTTACTGAAGCAAGCGCACGTCCAGGGAGTATTCGTCACCCGACGCTGCGACGGGAGCAATAAGCTTCTCATTCAGATTGCCGTCACAGACGCAGTCTACGACATCTATAACAGCGACAAGATGGGCTTTTTGCGTCTTCACCATAGCTACGGCGATACCTTTGCGTGCCTTGTCCCAGACATGACGCCCCGAGAGCGCATTTGGGCTATGCTCGATCGCAATGAAGATCCATTCGTCTGGAGCCTACGGGATGATTGGCGCGAAGCAAACTGGATGAGTGACAATGAGCCGCCTTTTGCAGACGACTACAAAGATCACTTCGACCTCAATTTTGTTCGAC
The DNA here is from genome assembly GCA_028289095.1 of Candidatus Saccharimonadota bacterium. GTDB lineage: Bacteria > Patescibacteriota > Saccharimonadia > Saccharimonadales > Saccharimonadaceae > UBA6022. Next base: position 4,749 of record JAQGGY010000073.1, on the reverse strand, counting down.
TGAGCACCAGCTCAAACTTCATTCAGAAGGGCACCGTCACGTTCCAGTCGCCGCTCAGCGAAGTGGCTATCTGGCGACTGTTCGACTCCTAGATTCAACCCCGCACCCTATCACTAGCGAAATCTCGCTACCTGAAAGGGTAGCGGGGTTTTTGCTTTGTTTGCAAAATTAACATATCAGAGTATAATATCTAAAATCATGGCACTCACAATACTCGAACATCAGCCCGCATTTCCCGAAGAAGACCTTAGTGACTCGAACGCCGCATTCCTTGAAATGCTCTTACAGAATCAGCAACTAGTCAGTGCAAGCCACATAGGCGCAGAATCAAGTCATCTACTTTATGGTATGGCTCACTGGGCAGCTAATCAATCAAAAGATGCCTTTCCGGACGACAATATTCATGCCGGATTTACGCATGGCTTCACAATGTACGAAATTATTTCGACACTTGTCGCACCAAAAATAACTATCGCACAAAAGTCATCAGTCGTTGCTGCAACAAAAGGCCTCGCTCAGGTCCTGCGCAGCGATAAAATGAGTGATTTTCTGAGCGACGCATATAACGAATTTTCAAGCCTACAGCCAGTAACAGCAGAAGTAATCGCAAACGCATCAGCGCGTCATTATGCTGGCTTGACACACTATTCGATTATGGGTGCCGCAATCGAACGCCAGCTCGAACTTGAAGCGCGTGAGTTCGACAAAAATATCGTACAATAGTAGTAATGGATTTTACTACTCGCTACGCTAAACTGAATGATGCACAAAAACAAGCGGTCGATACGATCGACGGACCCGTCATGGTTGTTGCGGGACCAGGAACGGGAAAGACTGAATTACTCAGCATGCGTGCGGCTAACATTTTAAAACAGACAGACACGTTACCAGAAAATATTTTATGCCTGACGTTTACCGAAAGCGGCGCGGCAGCAATGCGCGAACGCATGGTCCAGATTATTGGCAAAGAAGCCTACAAAGTCGCTATACATACGTTCCACAGTTTTGGTGCAGAAATCTTAAATCAGAATGGTGATTACTTTTATCATGGGGCTAATTTTCGCGCAGCCGACGAATTAAGTAGCTATGAATTACTGCGTGGTATTTTTGATGAATTAGAATACAACAGCCCACTTGCAGGCAAAATGAACGGCGAATACACCCACCTAAGCGATACGCTAATGACGATTTCGGAACTAAAGAAAAGCGGCCTGACAAGCGATGAGCTATTACTCGTATTAGATTCAAACGAATTAGTCATGGACGCAGCAGAACCGTTGCTAACTACCGTTTTTGCAGCACGCTTAAGCAAAACAACCGCCGATGCCTTGCGCCTAACTATCGATCCAATCCGCGAAAGTGGCGGTACTGTTTCGCTCCCAACAATCGTTCCGCTATCACAGGTGATGGCGGACAGTTTGCAGCATGCAGTCGATCATGCTGACGAAACAAACTCGACAAAGCCAATTACTGCATGGCGAAATGCCTGGATGAAGAAAGACGATGTGGGTAATTTTGTTTTGAAGACGCGCGAACGCCAAACGAAACTACGTAGCGTCAGCTTTGTGTATTACCAATATTTGTCACGTATGCAAGAATCAGAATTGTACGATTTTGACGACATGATTTTACGTGTCGTACATGCCATGGAAGTCTTTCCCGCGCTGCAGTACAACTTGCAAGAAAAACATCAATACATCATGGTGGATGAGTTTCAGGATACGAACATGGCGCAGATGCGTATATTGTTCAACTTGACGAACAACCCGGCAAATGAAGGTAATCCAAATATTTTAGTAGTTGGCGATGATGATCAGGCGATCTACAGTTTCCAAGGTGCCGACATCAGTAATATTATTAATTTCCGCCATACCTACGACAGCGTTAAAACCATTACATTGACCGATAATTACCGTTCAGCCGCACCGATTTTAGAGCGTGCTCGCGAGGTAATCGTACAGGGCGAGGAGCGCCTGGAAAATATTATCGAGGATATCAACAAAACCCTAACCGCACATCGCAGCGAAGCAGACAGTAGCGTCACGTTAGTAGAAACCGCCACAAAACATGATGAGCGCCAACAGTTAATCACTTCGATCAAGCAACGGATCGATGACGGACAGCCAGCCGAATCAATCGTCGTACTGGCCAGACGCCATCATGAAATCATCAGCCTGTTGCCATATTTTGCTGATGCGAATATTACCGTCAATTATGAACGTCGCGACAACGTTCTGGATATTGATCCGATCATTACGCTAGAAATGACCGCAAAATTAGTCGTGGCATTATTCGAAAGTAAACATGATCAAGTCAACGCGTTACTGCCAGAATTACTGGCACATCCGGCAATGAAATTTGACCCGAAAGATATTTGGAAACTAAGTTTAACCGCCTACAGCCAGCGAACATCATGGATGGAAGTAATGGCTGTCACGCCAGCATTCGTTTCACTGCATACCTGGCTAGTAGAAGTAGCCGCGCAAGTCCCACACGTACCGCTGGAGTTCATTTTAGATACAATCATGGGTCGCACGACACCCGAAGGCGGAGACTTTACCGCGCCGTTCTTTGAATATTATTTTCCAATTGAAAAATTAGAAAGTCAGCCAGACGAATACTTAGTCTACCTAGAAGCCCTGCGGACAATCCGTACTAAACTGCGCGATTATCAGCAAGACGAAACCCCGACATTACGCACGCTGCTGTCATTTATTACATTGCACAGGCAATTAGGTAGCGTTATTACTAGCATCCGGCCCCACGTTGATCACCAGCACGGCGCGATTAATTTAATGACCGCGCATAAATCAAAAGGTTTGGAATTTGATACGGTGTACATTATTGGTGCGGTTGATACTGCTTGGGGCGAACGTGTTCGTAGCCGTAGCCGACTAATTAGCTACCCAGAAAACTTACCACTCGCGCCATCGGGCGACAGTTTGAACGAACGCATGCGATTGTTCTTTGTTGCTATGACCCGAGCCCGCAAACAGCTAATCATTAGCTACAGTACATCCGACGACAGTGGCAAAACGACGTTATGCGCCAGCTTTTTACTGGCGACCAGTTTACAACCAGACACTATCGAGTTTGCGCACGATAGCGCACAGCTGATTGCTGGTGCGCAGCAGCGTTGGTATGAACCTATCGTTTGTTTGTCGACTGGAACGATGCAAGAATTGTTAGCGCCAACACTTGAAAACTACAAACTAAGCGTTACTCACTTGAATAATTTCCTTGACGTCAGCCGTGGCGGTCCACAGGCATTTTTGATGAATAATTTATTGCGCTTCCCACAAGCGATGAGCCCGAGTGCTGCCTACGGATCGGCTATTCACAAAACATTGCAGCATGCCCACGCACATATGACCGCGACAAAATCACTGCGACCCGTCGAAGACGTACTACGAGATTTTGAACAAAATTTACGTGAACAACATTTATCGAGCGCGGATTTTGCAACGTTTTTTCAAAAGGGCAGCGACGCATTACATGCATTTTTGTCAGAAAAATACGACACGTTCACTAGCACGCAAAAAGTTGAATTAAACTTTGCCGGACAACAGGTAATGATTGACGCCGCACATTTGACAGGATCGCTTGACCTTGTCGATATTGATTCGGCAGAAAAAACGATTATCGTTAGCGACTATAAAACAGGTAAAGCCAGTACTAGCTGGACAGGTAAAACGGATTACGAAAAGATCAAATTGCATAAATACAAACAGCAATTGATGTTCTATAAATTACTAATTGAACATTCACGCGACTACAATCAATACACTGTAGAAAAAGGCTGTTTACAATTTGTCGAACCGACACCGCGCGGTGACATCCTACATCTAGAAGCCACGTGTACAAGCGAAGACCTAGAAACATTCCGACAATTAATAAAAGCTGTCTGGAAAAAAATCACGACACTCGATTTGCCGGATACAAGTAGCTACGACCAAAGCTACAAGGGTATGCTAGAATTTGAAAAAGACCTGCTCGGAAACGATTGACACATCCATAAAAATACGCTATGATAGTTATCGTAGTTTATGCTGTGAATGTAAGAGTTCTGGCAACCAGCTATGAACCTTTTTATAACAGGATTAGTGTAATTACAATAAGCTTCGTTAAACGCTAACTGCGATGAACCTAGTGACCGCTCTGAGACTGGCGGCTCCCCCGGCTAGGCGGAAGCAGTGTTTAACGACAGGGCGGACGCCTTGAGGAAGTGGATCGTGTGTAGCCCCCAGCGCACACATTCATCATTCAAGGCTCCGTCGCCCTACGGGTTGTAGCTCAGCATGGTAGAGCGCTTCGATATTTGAAGATGGTCGCAGGTTCAAATCCTGTCAGCCCGACACGTGCCGTACGAAAGCGATACCACAGTTACCCGATGACGAAAGTCTTGGGTAAGTGCAGCATATGCTTTCGTACGGCCGTCCAAACTTCCCCTCGGTCCCGAGGAGAAGCCCTACGATCACTCCCGAAAGGGTGATGACCATGTTTAAGTCTGAAGATGAAAAACGCCAAGATGCAGCAGCAACTGCTGGCAAGGCTTGCAATACCTGCAGTGGCACTGGCACTGTCGGCATCGGCGGCCGTGGGGCAGCCACATCATCCTCATGTAGTGCATGCGGCGGATCGGGCATCAAGAAGAACTAATTCTTCTTGCCTGCGCCACAAAAAGCACTAGTCCTGTTTTAACCCCGCGCTTTACGCAACAATTATGTTACGTGATGTCGCGGGGTGCTT
>JAQGGY010000072.1 GCA_028289095.1 Candidatus Saccharimonadota bacterium | reverse complement strand
CATTTGCATCTGTTAACGCCTGGTTAATAACGGGGTTGATTACTTCAATGTGACTACGAGCAGCTACTTCGGGCACGACACCGCCGTACATTGCATGGATATCAATCTGCGAATTAACGACGTTACTTAAAAGGATACGGCCATTTTCAACGACGGACGCAGCGGTTTCATCACAACTACTTTCAATTCCCAGTACTTTCATCTGGTAGCTATTATATGCCAATCGCCATTATCGCGCTACTACCCCTATAACCATTGACATATTAAAACATATGTAGTATAATGTATATCAAGATTCATTTACGTTCGTATTTGACGCACCTTAAGGGAAAAGAGAAAGAGAATGTTTGACGAACTTCCGAACTACGTCGGTCTGCTTGCACTTTGTGCGGCGGCTTTAATCACGCTAATCGTGATCGTTCCTCGCATTTTTGCGAGCAAGTCAGACGAGCATCTGGCCAAGCATAACAGGATCAGTCAGAACGTTGTCACCCGCATGAAGATGCTATGTGCGGAATACCAGCACTATTTCACCCATGGCTTAGATAACGGTGGCTACCAGTTGACCGAACTGGGCAAATCAGCAGACGCACAGACGATGTCGCAACTTCTTGGGCGTATTGATGCGATGATTAATTTCATCGAGGCAAGCTATCAGGAAGACGATGTCAATCCGATGGAATACCGCATTTTTGCGCTGTTTCAGGCTATTGGAAGTCGTCGTATGTGGGAAAAGTACAGGCGTGATTGCCAAGGTCTCGCAAGAGGTTTGATTCTGAACCGTCCTGATTCGGGTGGTAAAATCGAGAGTTACTAAGCGAACTTCCATCTCAGTCTCATCAGGAAGAAACATCAATGATTTCTTCCTTTCCGCCCTATAACCCCGGCCATGTGCCGGGGTTACTTATTGCCCACATTTTGACCGAATGAGTGCATCGTCCTATAATTAATCCTGTCTTTTGTACGCAAACGCTACAGCAGTGAACCTTAGGAGTGAAAGTGGACATTTATCGTCATAAGTTTACCCGCGTTACAGTTTTGATTTTGGTTGCCGCCGCTGCGCTTGTCGTACTACGGCGTTACAGGCAGAAAAAACAGGTTGATCCGCAAACGGATAATCAACAAGGTACGACAGACGACTCTAGTGTGAATGTTGAAGATACGAAGGGTTTTCTGATCGATAATCATATCGACCATGAACAATATATGAAGCTTTTTAATTCGTATCAACTAGAATTCACTATTTCGCAGCAGGAAAATCAGCCAATCGGTCCATTGTTGAAAGAACGATTGAATTCGCTAAATGATTTGATTGTCCACCAGCTTGAGTTGGATCAAAAATGGCTTAGCCATCTTTCTTTTCGCGAAAGCCAGCTAATTGCAGACCGACACCGCAAATGGGAGGAGATCCAGACACGCATCAAACAGATGATTGACTCTGCGTCGGGTGAATAATAATTATCCACTACGCCAAAATAGGAAGAACACCGATGATTCTTCCTATGCACCTTTACATGCCCCGGTAAATCCGGGGTATTTTATTCCATCCTGATAGATACAGCCAAATTATACCGGTCAGTTGACATTAGACCATATACATACCATTATATACATAGCCATTTATACATCTGTATTTATGAGAGAACCTAGGAGCAAAAGTGGAGTTTGGACTAGTTATTGCGATATGGTTTTTCCTGATTTTTATGCGCTCGCAGTATGCCAGATACTTGGCGCGAAAGAATGCAAAAGACGAACTATCGGTCGTATATTTGTCAAAACATCATGTCATTGCCACTGACATCAAACGGGCTTTTGAGTCTTGTTTTTTCGGCAGTAATGATGTGATTAGTGCTAATAACACCAGCAAAAATGCGATGACCAATCAAAAGCGCGACGAGCTGGAAGGTAAGCGGACTTACCTACTGAAGCAATGGGATCTACTTGAAGAAAAGATTACCAAGGGCCTCAAACAGGATATGTCGCATCTGATTGCTTTGCGTCAACGTGACCGAGGTATTGTGCAGAAGAATAACGATCAGTGGCGGATATATGCCAACAATCTGAAAACGATGCGCACTACCCTGCAAAGTTTGCGCTTGTAGTAGGGCAGTATCAATACTATCCACGCTAATAAAATACGTCGATAGAGGACGAAGCAACGACGATTCCGTCCTCTCGATATATTTTATTCCTAGAAAACCCCGGTAATGCCGGGGTTGTTTTATTTTCTTTTGACCCAACAATTGTAGGATAAGAAGCGTAGTTCACTAATTGACAGATTAAAGTATCTGTTGTATTATTTGTCTTAACTTTTAGGTTTCGCAATGTTACCTGACGAACCTTACCAAGGAGATGAAATGAATACCTCACAAAAAATCGCGACTGCCGCGGTGATCGGTGCGGTCACATCGAGCGCTGTATCGCTGAAACGAAATACATTCGGACGATTGACGGAATATTTTCAACGCCGCAAGCAACTTGCCGAGCTGAAGGTCTGGTATCTGGAAGAACTGGAGTCGGCCGAAATTTATGCTTCTGGCGAGGCTGCTGCCTTTACTGAAATGCATCAAGACTGGGCGCTGGACATACTTAGCGACGAAGAACGCTTTAATCCTGCGAATCCGTTCTACTTGAAGCCGTTTGCGGACAGGGTTCAGAACTACATATGGATGCGCCGCGAAGCTGCCGCTACAAAAGCATACAGCGAGCGACTGGCTAGTATCGCCCCTAAACTGGCAAGCGAGCAAAAACAGCTGGCTGACGAAATGGAAGACGACGCGTATTCAGAATCGCGACGGCTGCGCCTTAGGTATCCGATGAGTCAACTGGACGACTGGATAAAGCCCTATCCTTGTTTGTACGAATAATTCATTTCACTCCTACTATTCCCCCGCACCGAAAGGACGGGGGATTTTTTATATGGACTGTTATATTGACACACGTGGTGAAAATGCTATCGTATCATCAGTATCATTCACATCCGAGTGACGTACATTTAAGGAGTGAACATGCATAATTCGCGCAAGATCGTTGTTGCAGCTGTTGTTGGTGGAGTAGTTGCGGTGGGCGTTATCGCGTCTAACCATCAGGTCATTGATCGGATAGTACGTAGCTATGGTCGCAGAAAGCAAATTATAAAATTGCACAACTGGTACCAAAAGTATCTGACCGAAATTGATGAGTATGTCGGCATGCAAATCGAGCAATACCTTATCGAGCAGAAAGGTAACCTGCTGAAAGAAGCGGAACGGAAAGGCTACTCGACAGAGCGTGCCGTCGACCTGAAGCGATCAGTAGTGAGGGATGCCCGCGAAATGGTAATTGCAGATCAAAGGCGGCAAGTTACTAAAAAGTACGCTGATTATCTGTATGACATTGATCGAAAACGCGGCTTGCATGCGGATAAAGAAACGAGGGATTACTTACTGCAAGCAGACGCGTTGGCAGATAAGCTTGAAATGCAAGGCTGCTCGCCGGATGCGCTTCGCATGACGCTGCGTATTAATCCGCCCAACTGAACATTCACTCCTACTATTCCCCCGCACCGAAAGGACGGGGGATTCTTATGTATTTTCGTACTATTGACATAAC
>JAQGGY010000064.1 GCA_028289095.1 Candidatus Saccharimonadota bacterium | reverse complement strand
AAGTTACAGAGCACGAAAGGGGATTATCTGACGCTGACAAATATTTATTATCTTCAGGTTCAGCAAACGGTTCAACCAGCGGATGCAAACGCCGCAGTGAATCAAGGTGAGACGCAGCTAGTGAAACTTGGCAATGAGCTTCATGGGCCGCAAGACTCGATGCGAATTAGTGACAAGCAGGTGCTCTTTTGGGAGAATCTAAAGGCGGACAGTAAAGTTTCACAGGCGATAAGTAACTACAAAGCCGAAAAATAATGAGCACCGTGTAGTCGTGTATCGTGAGGACTTGAAATGATAACCATGACTGTCATGGTAAAATAAATGATAGAATGCAAATAAAACAAACAGTCTGTTCATTTTTTCTTGCACTATGGGCAATGCCTAAGCGATATACAATTCCCGTCGCCGCTCTCGTCATGGTTGGTATTTTCTATCTTGCTGCTTTTGTGATCGAAAAGCCGGTAAATTTCTCTTATGCCGGCCCGACCTGCACGAATAGATTGACGCTATTGCCGCAGATACATAAAAGTCCAAACAGTTCAGGGTATGTTGCTCAACCGGCGCGCATTATGTCTATCGGTCGTTGGCCGATCGCTGCTCGATCAGTGTGTGTCAGTGCGACTCGTGCCCCACAACCTGGAGTCGCAAAAGTAAGCTTGGCGCCGTACGGTGGCGTATTTGCTCGGCAGACGTTTGCTATCAAGGTAGATTCACCGGTTATTGCTGATACTAAAGTGCTCGATGCGCCTATTCCAGTCTCGCGACCACTGAAGATGCAGCTGACGGGCAGGGATAATGTTTTTTCTTATGTATTAAAGATTGGCGATAAACAAGTTGACTGCGAGGAGAAGGATGCGGTACTGACCTGTGACATCGAAAAGCTCGAGCTCGCTCAAAGTAAATCCTACCCCACAAAGCTCGTACGTCAGTTTAAAGGTAAAGATATCGCAATTGTTATGTCGAAGAGTGTCCAGACTTTATCAGCGATAACTATCACTGATACCTCTATTAAGGCTAATGAAACAGTGTACGCAAAGCCTACGGAGATAGTCGTTACTGCTGATAAGAAAATCATCACAGCTGAAGTCGTACTATATAGGATGGAGGGAGAGGATCGGAAAGAAATGTCGTCGGTAACGGCGATAACGGAGACGGGCTATGTGGTGAAAATTAGCGAGGAATTGCCGCGTCTTATGAGCTACGAGTTAGTAGCGAAAAAGGTGGAAGCAGCTGATGGGAGCGGATTAGTCCAGGCGCATGCGTTGCCGTTTAAGGTGTCTGGTGGACCGAAAGTGACGGGTGTTAATGTTGGTACGACTGGCGTACCGATCAATAGTACGGTTGTTGTCTCATTTGATCAATCGTTATCTGAGACACAAGATGTGAGTAAGTTCGTTACTCTTAGCGGGGGCGCTACTATCGTCGGGAAAAAAGGTGAGCAATTATTAATTGCTGTTAGTGGTGTTCCTAAATGCGGTGATTTTTCAATTCAGTTAACCGGTGATCTGCAGAGTCGGTATGACATAGGTGGCCAGTCAGCATGGAATTATAGCGGACGAACGATTTGCCACACAATTGGCACTATCGGCACGTCGTCACAGGGACGAGCCATTAATGCATATTACTTTGGTAGCGGTGCAACCGCGGTCCTGTATACGGGGGCGATTCACGGCAGTGAGTCTAGTACGAAATTATTGATGGATCGCTGGATTCAAGAGCTAGAAGCGAAGGCTCGGGATATACCGGCCCATATGACCGTTGTCGTTGTACCGACTGTTAATCCTGATGGCTATGCGCGCGGAAGCCGCGTGAATGCACGTAACGTCGACTTAAATCGAAACTTTGCAACAAGTGATTGGCAAAAGGATATTACGACAGTCGGCAATCAACCATTTCCTGGGGGTGGCGGCGAATCGGCGATGTCCGAGCCTGAAACGAAGGCGATTGCCGCGCTAGCCCAGCGGCTTCGTCCCAAAGTAATACTTTCCTATCATAGTATTGGTGGGATGGTCGCCGCCAATCAGGCGGGCAATTCTACGGCACTCGCCGCAACATATGCACAGTTATCTGGGTATAGAAATATTACGGGGCAATCAGATACAACGTTTGAATATGCGGTGACTGGCACGGCCGATGACTGGTATGCACAAGCAATCGGCGTGCCGAGTTTATTAATTGAATTAGGAAGTCACACGTATCATCAGTTCGAGCGCAATCAGACGGCAATGTGGGCAATGATTAATTCGTAAAAATGAATAACGTAACCGCGTTGGTATATAATAGGGGTAGATTATGTGTATGATGTGTTCAGTGACGTATGCAACAGTGGGCGCGGGATTACTCGCGTTTAGTCCAAGCACGCCAGGCGTTACGACAGCGCCATCACCACAAACGCTTGCCTCGCAGGTAACAAGCTTACAGCGATTGCCATCGACCATCGCAGCGTTTAAAATGCCAACGCTGATAGAGCCACAGTGGCTCAAGGATCAAAACGCTGCCGAATTAGCTGCAGCTCAGGCAAAAAAAGTCGCTAGCACTAGCCGCGTCGTGACATACGACGTCATGACAAAGGGGATGTTGACAGCCAGCTTTGCCGACTTCCGCACACAGGCTAATGCGACATTGAATGATGGACGAGGCTGGTCGCGGATGGGCGTGACTTTTCAGGAAGTGCAGAGTGGTGGCAGCTTTACGCTTGTGCTTAGTGAAGCATCCCAGGTGACGAGTTTTTCATCAGGATGTGGGTCGGAATATAGCTGCCGTGTTGGACGGTATGTAATTATTAACCAGGACCGCTGGCAAGGCGCGACACCATCATGGAATAATGCTGGCGGATCATTGCGCGATTATCGTCATATGGTCGTTAATCACGAAACGGGGCACTGGCTGGGGCATGGACACGCAAGTTGTTCAGGTGCTGGTCAGCCAGCGCAAGTGATGCAACAGCAATCCATTGATTTACAGGGGTGCGCATTTAACGCGTGGCCAACGGCAGGCGAATTATGGTCCTCGCAGCTTGGAATTACTCGATGATGCGGTTGCCGTCTGTGAGCTCGCTGCGTTCTAAAAAGCGACTTCTCATTATTTGCGGCGGCTTGGGTGTGTTATTGATTGCGGGCTACATTGTATGGAGCCAATACACTTGGGGGCAGTTTACGCCAACATATACAGCGTGGCATCAAGGCGTTAAAGATGATATCGGCAAGATCATTGCTTTACCAACGACCAATGTCAAAGAGCAGGATGCTGTAGCTACACGACTAGTGGAGCTATCTAGCAAGATTGATGCGGAGCATCAAGCCGTGTGCGTTGTTACTCCTATCGTACAGTGGCAGCAAGAAGTTATACCTGCATTTAATGATGCGCGCATGGCCTGTAAAAAACAGGTTGCTAGCATTGCCGAATTTCAGAAGCGGCTGACGACGGTGATCGCGTATAGTAAAGACGATCAAGCGCTCACGAAAATCATTGCTAGTGTACCGCAAGTTAGCGAACTCGCTGATGATACATGGGAAAAACAGGTGGTCGCTTGGGATATTGCCATAAAATCCACTGAAAAGAGGGTCATCGCTGATGATTTTAAACCGACGCAGCAATTGGCGCTAAAGCAGATGAATGCGGTAAAATCCGCATGGCAGGAAATCATATCCGCCCATCAGGCTAAAGACAAACAAAAATACTTAGCGGCGCAAACCACGCTAGCCAGCGCCATTGATGGATTTAGTGAAGTGGCTACTACAAGTCAACGAACCTTCGCAAAGCTGTCTAACGAGCTTGAGGTGGCAGTACGATCAGTCCGTACTCCTTAAGGTCCAAAGGGCGACGCGTCATATGTTGACAGCTGGCGGTAAACACTGTTAAATACGAAGGTAGACTGTTGATAGTAAACGAATATGAGGTGAAGGAAATGTCACAAGAAAAGCGTGGATTTAATCCCGAATCAGCCCGAATAGTAAAACAAGGGGTGGCACAACTGAAGAATCCGACGGTCAAGAAGTACGAAAAGGTACTATTGATTGTCGGTCTGGTATATTGGTTGTCTCCAATCGATATAATTCCTGACGTTATTCCATTCATCGGCTACGGCGATGATGTTGTCGTAACGGGCGGTGCGATCGTTGTTTCATTGATTGGGATAGTGGCTCGTTCATTAGTGCGAGCAGTCCAGCGCACCGTGGACGGACGGCACTCGTAATTACCGCTGCAGTAGTTTCAGGGGGATCAAATGACCGGTGTGGTTTCACTAGTCATTTGATCTTCTCTGTCAACGGTCTACATTTTTCTTGTAAATATAATGTGTAACTCTCGAATATAATAATATGTCAGAAAAAATTTCAACCGAAGCGTTTATTGATCAACAATTTGATGATAGTGCATTAGCAGTCACTATTGATATGGTGGGTGAATTAAAGCAGTCTTATATTCAGGCAAGTATCGGTAAAGAAACATACGACTTCTATAAGCTACTAGAAGCCGACACCACTCCTTTCGAAGGAGAAGATGTAACAATTGATAATCTATTATATTATTCCACATCAGAGTACATGGACACGTGGATTCGTGCGACTGTAAACAATTATCTGCCAAGCCATGTCAGTGTGTGCGATATTGACGATCAATCTGTCATGGTCTCGATTGTCGCCGATCATTTACCTCATTATTTACATATGTATGCTCGCTTTACCCTTGAGGCGGAGCGGGAAGTTGA
>JAQGGY010000032.1 GCA_028289095.1 Candidatus Saccharimonadota bacterium | reverse complement strand
CCAGGTGACGTTGCACGGCAGGTGCGCGATCAATTTGCTGATAGTGTCCGAACTGCTATACCAGAACCGCAGGCAAGTTTAGGCATCGGGTATTTAGTTGGGCAACGTCGTGCGCTACCCCCTGAACTCAGCGAAGCATTACAGATTGCAGGACTGACACATGTGATCGTCGCTAGCGGATATAATTTAACGATTTTAGTACGCTTGGCCAGGCGGATGTTTGTGAAAATATCCAAATATTTAGCGGCATTATCGGCCGGCAGTATGATCGTTGCGTTCATTGCAGTAACCGGTATAAGCCCAAGTATGTCACGTGCGGGTTTAGTGGCCGGACTGAGTTTACTGGCTTGGTATTACGGACGTAAATTTCATCCACTGGTATTATTACCATTTGCCGCGGCCGTGACATTGCTGGTTAATCCAAGTTATGGCTGGAATGACCTTGGGTGGCAATTAAGCTTTGCTGCGTTTGCCGGAGTAATGATAGTTGCGCCACTTGCGCAGCGGTATTTCTTTGGCGTAGAAAAGCCAAAACTTTTTCGACAAATTTTGGGCGAAACAATCGCGGCACAAATTGTGACACTACCGATTTTAGTGATGGCGTTCGGGCAATTTTCGAACGTTGCCATTATTGCGAATTTATTGATACTACCACTCGTACCGCTAGCTATGTTACTGACGCTTATCACAGGTTTGGGCGCGTTATTGGTTCCGTCGTTGGCGACGTTTATTGGCATGCCGGTTAGCCTGTTATTGCAGTATATGACGAGCGTGGCGTCATATTTAGCAGCTATGCCGTGGGCGCAATCTGACCTTATAGTTGGGCCGTTTATTGTCGCCACGTATTATGTAATGCTGCTCGGGTGTTGCGCATATGTATGGCGAAAAACAAAATATCATTTGCGAGATAGTAATATTATTGAATAGTTTGCCAGTCGACGTATAGATGGTGCGCCAGTATCTGTAATCTGTTATAATATGGGGAATACCCTATCTAATAAATGGAGATTCCTATATGTCAGGACACAGTAAATGGTCAACGATCAAGCGTGAAAAAGGCGCAAAAGATGCCAAACGTGGCGCAGTGTTTACAAAAATCGGTAATCAAATTGCCATTGCCGCACGTAGTGGTGCTGACCCGACAATGAACTCTGCATTGGCCCTAGCTATTGAAACTGCCAAGCAAGCAAATATGCCGAATGCAAATATTCAACGTGCAATCGACCGTGTCAGTGACAAGAATGCTGCTGTCATGGAAGAAGCGACGTATGAAGGTTATGGCCCTGGCGGCATCGGTATCATTATCGAAACCGCAACTGACAATAAAAACCGTACCTTTCCAGAAGTACGCAATGCGCTGACGAAAAATGGTGGACGCGTTGCCGAAGCGGGAAGTGTGATGTTTCAGTTTAACCGCAAGGGTGTAATTGTTGTGGCCGCGTCAGGTGAAGATGCGTTGTTGACGATTCTTGATGCGGGCGCAGAAGACGCAGTTGAAGAAGACGGTGAAATGACTGTCTATACTGAACTAAAAGATCTAGCCAAGGTGCGCACCGCATTAATCGATGCAGGCTTGCAGGTAAAAGAGGCGAGTTTACAATATGTTCCAGCTTCAGAAGTGGCAGTTGATGATCCAGAAGTCGCTCGAAAAGTCATGAAAATTATGGATGCGCTAGATGATTTAGATGATGTGGTGAATGTCCATACTAATGCTGACATTACTGTTGATTTAGACGCATAGACTCTGCTTAGCTTAGAGTTAACTATAATTTAACTGTGTTTTTGTTGTATATGTGACAATTGTTTGTTATAACTAGGCGTAATGTAATCCGTAAGTGAACAAGAAAGCGACGGTCTCGTGCGACGATCGGTCCAATGTTTAATAACGGTGGGGATCATCATGGTGTTTGGTGGTGTGCAAGTGAGCGCATCTACGAATGGCGTCGTCATCTCACATGTCCAGGCAGGTGCAGCAAGTGGCCAGACGGCAAGTGCGATGCAGGAATTTGTTGTTTTGTATAACAGTAGCGGGCATGATGTAGATGTGACAGATTGGTGCGTTAGTAATAATCGAACAATCCCAATTAATTTTGCCTGTATAAAGCCAGTCTCAACTAATCAAAGTATTTATTTAACGTCGCATTCGTACCTAACTATCGTTTCTGATTATTTTTCTACGGAACATAATAACTATCAGGCGGATGTCACATTCACTACCACAAATAATAGTTCTGGAAGTATAGCGGCGGGAGCCGAAACGCTAACATTAAAAGATGCACAAGGCGGTGTTATCGACAGTGTTGCGTGGTCAACTACGGCCCTTAGCCCAACATCTGGCTTCGTACTGCAACGACACATGGGGGCAGATTTAACGTCGATGGCCGATACTGATAATATGTCGGCTGATTTTTCAAAAGTATTAGGCGTCGTGCTGCCAGCAAGCGGTGTTTATGAAGCTATTTTAGATGCGTGTGTCAATATTGCTGGTGTACAAAATAATGTTCCGACTGGCATGATGATCGATCGAAGTGGTAATTGCCTGGTGGACGTATGTGTAAATTTAGACGATCTTCAAACCGAAATACCAGAAGAATATGTCCGTTTTAGTACTGACGAATGTGTATATAATTATGTGCAGTTGCAAATTACTGAACTGCTTGCGAATGCGGCAGGCAGTGACGTAGGCCGGGAGTTTATCGAATTGTATAACCCCACGGATCGAACTGCATTACTTGTCAACTACACCTTAAAAATAGGGGATAAAATATATACGTTTCCTACGGAATTAAAGATAAACCCAGGCCAGTACATGGCGTTTTATAATAATGAAATTATTTTTACGATGGCGAATACAACAGGTGACGCCGCGTTACTCGGTGATGACGGATCAATTATCAGTAGGACAGATACATACAATAACCCTGATGACGACATGTCGTGGGCGCTAATAGGGGATGCGTGGCAATATACAAATCAGATGACATTTGCAAGCGTTAACGTTGCTTCTATTATCGAACCTAGCGCAGACGTAGAAGTGGATAGTCCGTCAGAATGTGCAATAAACCAGTATCGCCACCCTGTAACTAAGCGATGTCGACTTTTAGTGACAGTCGCCACAGTTGCTGCTGCATGTAAAGATGGACAATATCGCAGCGAGGAATCTAATCGCTGTCGAAAAATTGCGCTAGCAGGTGATACTCTTACGCCCTGTAAGGAAGATCAATATCGCAGTGAAGAAACAAATCGCTGCCGTAGTTTTGTATCGACGGTGAATCAAGTAAAGCCTTGCAGGGATAATCAATATCGAAGCGAAGAAACGAATCGTTGTCGTAATATAGCCTCGACTAGCACCCCAGCTACTGCATTTGCCGTCGAGCCAATAGCCGAAACGGGCAAGGCGTTTGTAGGCTGGTATGCGCTTGGTGGGTTGGGGGTGTTAGCTGCAGGATACGCAGCCTGGGAATGGCGGCGCGAGGCAATTTCGGCGATTCGTCGTGCCATCTCATTTTTTACTCAGCGCTAACTGGCGTATAATATAAATATGAAACTGTATTTATCATCACATGGCTTTGGGGATCACATTGATACGCTGCACAGAATGGTCGGTGACAATAAAAAGGTCCTATATATTGATAATGCCAAAGATGACTGGCCAGCTGCTGAACGCGCACAGCATGTTGCTGAAAAGCACGCCGAATTTGAAAAAATAGGCTATGAATTTTATGAATTAGACCTGCGTAAATATGTCGGTAAAACAGAAATACTCGCAAAGATCGTCGCCGCGACGGGATTGATCTGGGCAGGTGGCGGTAATACCTTTTTGTTACGCCGCGCGATGAAATACAGCGGGTTAGACATCATGCTGCAAAACGATTTAAAAGCCGATATGTTCGTATACGGCGGTTCAAGTGCTGGTGCAGTCGTGGCAACGAAAACGCTTCGTGGTGTTGAAATGGAAGATGACCCATATGTCGTTCCTGAAGGCTACGAAGAAGAAATTATTTGGACAGGTTTAGGATTAGTCTACCCGCAGCTTGTGCCACATTATGGATCGGATATGTTTGCCGAAAACGCACAGGCGATGGCCGACTATTTTGATGGAAACGGATTAAAATACGTCACACTAAAAGACGGTGAAGTGTACGTGGTGGATGGACAGTTCGAAGAACGATTGTCATGAGGATCATCGGTATCGACCCAGGAACGGGTATTTTAGGGTTTGGTGTTATTGACGTGCATGGCGGCAAGACAAAACTGGTGACGGCAGGCGTGATTACTACTCCCGCTCATACACCGCTTGCTGACCGTTTAGAAGAAATCTATTTAGAATTAACGAGTATTATTGCCGAAACAAAGCCCGAAATGATGGCTATCGAACAGTTATTTTTTGCAAAAAACGTGACGACTGCAATGAGCGTAGCGCACGCCCGTGGTGTTGCGATGCTGACTGGCAAGCAGGCCAAACTACGAATCGAAGAATATACGCCATTGCAAATCAAACAGTCACTTACGGGGTATGGGAAAGCGGACAAAAAGCAAGTACAGGAAATGGTCCGTATCCAACTGGGGTTAAAAGATGTACCAAAACCTGATGACTGCGCGGATGCATTAGCCGCGGCAATTATGTGTGCATTTGTTACGCGTACGCAGTAAAGAAAGCGTATTTTCAGTGTTATTCCCCAAAAATGTGAGATAATAGGATGTGGAAAGTAAGTTATAGGCGACGAAATGTCGTATTGATTTAACTAGAGTTTATTTATGCAACGTCAGGGAAAATATACAAAAAAAGTGTCCGCCACTGATCGTGTGAAGCGTCGAACCAAACGCCACTGGCTATGGTTTACTCATCTATCTCGCAAACAAAAAATTGCCGTTATCGCAATTCCTATTCTGGCATTTTTGATTTTGGTGCCGTTAATTACTTATCTGTATTACGCAAATGACATATCAGACCAGGAACGATTAATGAACCGTAATAATACGGGCGTGGCATTGCTGGACAAGAACGGTGAAGTTTTTTATACGATCGGACGCGCCAAGCCGCATACACTTACGCCGTTAGATCAGATATCCGATACGACAAAACAGGCACTTTTGGCATCTGAAGATAAAGATTTTTATAAGCACTCGGGCTTTTCGGTCATGAGCATTTTTAAGGCAATGTACGCGAACGTTGCGGCTCGTGATGCGACAGGGTACGGCGGTTCTACACTGACCCAGCAGCTTGCGAAGAATACGCTCTTAACTGCTAATCAAACCTTCCTACGTAAATACCAAGAGTTGGCGGTTTCGGTAGCAATTGAGCAGCAGTACACTAAAGACGAGATTTTAGACATGTACTTGAATTCCGTTTATTTTGGGGAAAATTCATTTGGCATCTTAGATGCGGCAAAGACCTATTTTAACAAAGCGCCAAAAGATTTAACGCTTGCTGAAAGCAGTATGTTAATTGGCGTTTTGCCAGCACCAAGTGCGTACTCTCCGATTAGTGGCAGTATGGAATATGCCAAGCAGCGTCAGGAAACCGTTCTGAAGCGTATGGTAAACAACGGCTTTATCACTGCAGAAGAAAAACAGGCGGCTATAACACAAGAGCTTGCCTATTCAACCGAAGCAAGTACTGCCAATACGGTTGCGCCGCATTTTGCAGAAATGGTCGTCAAGGAACTGAATGAAAAATACGGCGAAGAGCGCGTTGCCCGATCTGGGTATCAGGTAAAGACAACATTAGATACTACCATGCAAAAACAGTTGACAGACAGTATCGACGCAAACATTCGATTCATCGAACGTAATGGCGGCTCGAACGCCAGTGCTGTTGCTATTGATCCAGCTACTGGTGAAGTCCGCGCGCTTGTCGGTAGTGCCGATTGGGCGAATGACGAATGGGGCAAGGTAAACATGGTCACGACACCACGTCAGCCAGGTTCGAGTTTTAAGCCAATTTATTATGCCGAAGCATTGGCCCAGGGCGTGATCACTCCAGCGACAATTTTGGAAGATGTACCTTCTGACTTTAATGGGTATAAGCCATTAAACGCTAGCCGAACATTTAGCGGTGACGTCACGGCTCGCCAAGCACTCAGCCGCTCATTAAACATCCCGGCGGTGAAAGTAATGCAAAAATTGAGTGTTGAAGAATCCATGATTACTGCGCAAAGAATGGGCATTAAGCTTGACGAAAAAAATGATTATGGGCTGTCGTTGGCACTCGGTTCTGTCGAAGCGTCATTATTGCAGATGACAAACGCCTATGCTGCTTTTGCAAACCAAGGTAAGCAATTCGAGCCAGTTTCAATTGTCAGTATCGATGACAAATTCGACAAGACGATATTCGTATCTAAGGTTCGAAGCAAAGAAGTGCAAACGCCACAAGGATCATTCTTGGTATCAAGCATATTGTCCGATGCCAGTGCACGCGCACCGATTTTCGGATCTTCATTGACAGTACCAGGTCGCACAGCTGCGGTAAAAACAGGCACAACGGATAATAGCCGTGATGCCTGGACGATTGGCTACACTCCACAGCTAGCTATTGGAGTATGGGTAGGCAATAACAATAATGAAGTTATGCAGAATGGTGGATCTGGTATGGCTGGTCCGATCTGGGTTCGTGCAATGCAACGTATCCTTGCTGATCAGCCCAATAGCGCATTCCCTGTACCGTCTGGTATCGTACAAAGAGCGGTATGTTTCGGTAGTGGTGGTCTAGCGAACACGGCAGGCTCGGGTACATATAATGAATATTTCCTAGGCTCTGCTTTGCCGACAGAAACATGTACGGTTAAAAGCA
>JAQGGY010000020.1 GCA_028289095.1 Candidatus Saccharimonadota bacterium | reverse complement strand
AGCCCGTAAATAACGCGTGATCGGATGGAAAGCCGGCATTTGGCAAATACGATGCGCCAGGTTCTACACCCATCAGTTCGAATGGTCGTTGCAACGTCGGCTGATAGACGCTCGCTAGTAATTTCGCCAGCAAATATGCAGTAATACCTGCCATCAATATGCGAGCATACGCTTCAAAACGATGTCCTTTTGGTATCAAAAATAGTAACGCATATCCTGCAATCAAAATAATAGGGATAACGGCGCCATCAGCGATCAGTGCGATAAGTGTCTGTGTTGTCATGCGCTCAGTATACTACGGACCAGGGCTGATGACACTACCCCATTCGGCCGCTTCGCGTTGTCATGTAGTGATCGATACGACGTGGTGTCCAGCCCCTCAGGCGTAGTTCGTTCTTTAGCTTTCCCAACAATGCCATGCGAAATGCCCGCTTGTCCGAAAATCCCCGACGACGAGCAATCTCATCAAATGATAATTTCTTTTGCATATTGCGGAATTCTAACGGATGGATCCCTAGAACATTCGCTCGCAGTTCAGCTTTCCGATCATGTCGCTGTAGTAACCGATCAAACTGAGACTCGTAGCGGCGTTTACTTCCGGGTACCCGGCTGATGCCAGGTACGGTTGCTGCCACGGCGGTAACGACTGCTAACGTTGCCAGAGTTTTAGTTGATATGTGCATTACAGACCCCCTTTGTAAGCATTTATTAGAGCCGCTTACATAATCAGTATAGAACGTGAAAAGATGTGAAAAATGAGTGTCTTTTACAACGCGATACTACTGTAATATACCGATCGTTCGCGCCGCCACTAGCACCACAGCGACAACTGAAACCAATGCCTGGATCATCATTAATAACTTTGCACGATGAGAAATAGGCACCGTGTCGGCTGATGCAAAGTTTGTGACATTTGTCGTCGACAAATATAGATAATCAGTAAAACCAGGTAACCAATCAGGTTTGGCGATTCCTTTATGAATCATCTGAGGAAAAATAAAATCACGTTCCCGTTCATTCCCTACGCGACGGTCTGGGCCACCACCGTCCATTTCCCAATACAGCAGTGCAAACATAAAGATATTCGTAATATAAATCGTCATACCGTTCAGCAATAGATCATGCCTATCTATACTACTAGTGTCACCAAATAAAAGTGCCTGTACTAAGAATATGAGCGAGAATATATTAATTGCCGCAACGATTGTCACTAATGCCATCGCTAACAGTCGACGTGTCTTTGACACTCGATGATATCCGTCACTAGTAACGATAGCCAGCGCAAATAACACGATAGCCTCGAACCCAATAATAATATGCTTGTCGTACGGTAGGAACGAACTGTTTGTAAAATACTGCAACACCATAATCGCCACGACACCAAACTGCAACTGCCAGATGGGGTCATGTGTCTTTTTAAAAATCTTATGAATGTGCGTCGGTGTTGTTGTTTTCATTGCCTTAGATTATAGCAGACAAAAAGTAAGCTCCGCGTATTGACGCAGAGCTTACAGCTCGATGCGGATACGCGGAGTGTTAGTATGGAAGGAATGATTGGGACAAGGTTGGTTCTTCTTCGCGGAATTTCATCAGCAGGTGTCGCGTACGAATCTGCAACTGCTTCCACGCCCGTATAGCTAACACTCCACTGACGATTAAAGCAAGAACAACGCCTGCTGTCATATACCCCACTATCGCCCATACGGTAAGTGTCGATACTCGCATGTCATGCACAATCGATATAATCGACAGCGCAAATAATACATTTAACAACACAAGTGGCATCGCATTTGCGAATGATTCGTATTGCCGAACAAACGCCGCCGTATAACATAACAATAGTGTCGGCATCGATGCAACGAACATGCATAATACCAGATTCCACAGTAGTGTTCCCATGCGATTTCAACTCCTTTTTGGGGTAGATGTACAAGAGCTAATTGACAATCATGTACGATTGAGAGGCCTCCCAACATACTACTCATTATACTATGCTTGACCTATACCAACAATCATTCTGTAATATAATTGTTCTTTAAGGTGCTTGTGGTAGAATAGATGCACTATGCGAAAACTAAAAATGAATACTAAAGTACGCTTACTACTTATCGCTCTTTTAGCGGCCACACTTATTAGTGTCACCTGCTGGTATATCAGCACATTACATATCGATATTCTGAATCCAAAAGGACTCATTGCCGAAAAAGAATACAATTTACTTGTCTTTACCACCCTCCTTGGATTCGTCATTGTCATACCAGTGTTCATATTAGCAATTACTATTGCCTGGCGTTACCGCGAAGGTAATACAAAAGCAAAGTACACGCCAAACGTCAGCGGCAACCGCATTGCAGAAACTATTTGGTGGGGTATACCTATACTTTTGATCGCTATTCTATCCGTCGTCACTTGGACAAGCACCTACGACCTAGACCCACATAAGCCATTAGCTTCTGACGTAAAACCTATTACTATTCAGGTCGTGGCATTGGACTGGAAGTGGTTATTTATTTATCCAGAACAAAAAATAGCATCAGTAAATTTAGTACAGATTCCCGTCGACACGCCGATTAATTTTGTAATCACTGCTGATGCGCCAATGAACTCTTTCTGGATTCCACAACTTGGCGGACAAATTTATGCCATGGCCGGCATGACAACAAAACTGCATTTGAATGCAACTGAAAAAGGCGACTACAAAGGCTCGTCCGCCAATATTAGCGGGGAAGGTTTTTCGGGTATGAAATTCATCGCGAGAGCATCGTCAAAAGAAGAATTTAATGCGTGGGTAAATGTCGTCAAAGCTTCACCTGAACACCTTACTAACGCAGAATACACAGCACTTGCAAAGCCAAGCAAAGACGCTCCTGTCACGTACTACTCGGCGACTGCGGATGATCTTTATGATACGATATTAATGCAATATATGATGCCGCACGAATCTTCTACAGAACAAAATGTATCACGTGATGCGCACACCGATCACTCACATACGGAAGGCCACTAAATGAATTTATTCGCAAATATATTAGGTAAACTTGGTCCCGACGCCTTGCCACAAGAAATGGTCACATTAGGCGCAGGTATCGGCATGACCCTAGGCGCGCTCAGCCTAGTAGCGCTGATTACGTATTTAAAACGTTGGACATGGCTGTGGAAAGAGTGGATTACATCACTCGATCCTAAAAAAATTGGCATCATGTACATTATTGTTGCCGTATTTATGATGTTGCGCGGATTCGCGGATGTTATTATGATGCGCCTGCAGCAAGCCCTCTCAGTCGGGGAATCGAATGGCCTTTTCACCGCCGACACTTTCCAACAAGTCTTTTCTGCACACGGTACAATCATGATTTTCTTTGTCGCGATGGGCCTGATGTTCGGCATAATAAACTTGGTCGTACCGCTTCAATTAGGTGCCCGTGACGTCGCGTATCCGTTCCTCAACTCGGTGAGTTTCTGGCTGTTCTTTGCCGGCATGATTATTATTAACTTGCCAATGGTGCTAGGTGAATTCTCGGCTGCGGGCTGGTTGGCATATCCACCGCTATCAGAAATTCAATATAGTCCAGGGGTCGGCGTCGATTACTGGATATGGAGCTTGCAACTTTCTGGTATAGGTAGTTTACTATCGGGCATTAACTTTATCGTAACTATCCTTAAAATGCGCGCCCCTGGTATGACCCTCATGAAAATGCCCGTCTTTTCATGGTCTGTCTTGATCTCTATGATCATGGTCATCTTTGCCTTCCCTATTCTGACCGTCACTTTAACGTTACTGTATCTAGATCGTACAATGGGCATGCACTTTTTTACGGCGGATGGTGGCGGCAATATGATGATGTACGTCAATTTAATCTGGGCATGGGGACATCCCGAAGTATACATCCTCGTCATACCTGCATTTGGTATTTTTTCTGAGGTAGTAGCGACATTCTCGCGTAAACGATTATTCGGCTACAAATCAATGATTTATGCCATGTCGGCAATCGCCTTCCTTTCATTCATTGTATGGCTACACCACTTTTTTACGATGGGTGCAGGAGCCAGTGTGAACGCGTTCTTTGGTATTATGACGATGATTATCGGTATTCCGACAGGTGTTAAAATATTTAACTGGTTGTTTACGATGTTCCGCGGACGCATTAAATTCAATTCGCCAATGATATGGTTTATGGGCTTTGTGTTTTTATTCACATTAGGCGGCATGACTGGTGTTATGCTAGCCGTACCTGGCATCGATTACCAGGTACATAACAGTTTGTTCTTAGTAGCTCACTTCCATACAATGATTATTAGCGGCGTTGTATTCGGCTTCTTTGCCGGACTCACCTACTGGTTCCCGAAAGTATTCGGCTTCACACTACATGAAGGACTAGGCAAAACTGCCGCCTGGCTGTGGAGTATTGGTTTCGTAGTGGCATTTGGTCCGCTTTTCATCCTAGGCCTAATGGGCGCCACGCGTCGCTTAGACCACTACGAAGATACCGGCTGGCAAACACTATTTATTATTGCTGGCGTAGGTGTAATGATTATCGGCCTGGGAATCGTGTGCCAACTACTGCAATTATTTATCAGTATCAGGCGCCGCAAACAAAACTTGGATACTACAGGCGATCCATGGAACGGACGCACGCTAGAATGGTCCACGCCATCACCAGCGCCATTTTATAACTACGCTGTCATGCCTACGGTTACCGAACGCGATCCGTTCTGGGAAGATAAACAAGCGGGCAAAACGACTCGGCCGGTTAAATATACAGACATCCACATGCCAAAGAACACTGGTGCTGGCATAATTATTGCAGGATTTAGCTTTTTAGTTGGCTTTGCTGCCGTATGGCATATACCATGGCTGGCAACCATAGGCGTTATCGGTGCAATCGTCATGACGATTATCCGCCTGACTGATGACAACACAGAATACACAATATCTGCCGTAGAGCTAGCAAAACTTGACCAGGCCATTCACAGCAAAGGACAACCCGTATGACAACTACTCGATTAGACACCGCAGCAACCCAGAAACATGCGTCTGACGATAAATCCCAACTAGGTTTTTGGATTTACCTAATGACCGACTGTATATTATTTGGCAGCCTATTCGCAACATATATTGTTTTGCATAACAATACATTCGGCGGACCTAGTGGCAACGACATATTCGAAATGCCTGCTGTTTTGGTCGAAACATTATTGCTATTAACTAGTAGTTTTACCTGCGGACTAGCGATGATTGCAATGCGTCAACGCAGCAAGAAGTTTTCGCTTTTTTGGCTCGGATTTACATTTCTTCTTGGCCTAGCCTTCCTGATTATGGAGCTTACTGAATTTAATCTATTGATATCTGAAGGCTATAGTTGGCAGCGGAGTGGATTCTTGTCTGCATTCTTTACGCTAGTCGGCACGCATGGACTACACATCACGATTGGATTACTGTGGCTGCTTGTAATGGGATGGAAGCTATTCAAACATGGACTGACAGCACCTACCGTCCGACGGTTTAACCTATTCAGCATGTTCTGGCACTTCCTTGATATTATCTGGATATTCATATTTACATTTGTTTATTTGATGGGGGTATTATAGTCATGATTCGTAACAGCACAATAACGCGCAGCGTCATATCATATTCGATAGGATTTATACTATCAATTATTTTGACATTGTTAGCCTATGCAATCGTCGTGCATGATGTATTCAAAGATTTCTGGTCTCCGATGGCTATTATCCTCATCCTATCAATACTTGCGAGCATCCAGTTGATCGTACAGCTTATATTCTTTCTACACCTAGGTAATGAAACAAATCCTAGATGGAAATTACTAAGTTTTATATTCGCACTTATTATTCTAATCATAATTGTTGCCGGATCGTTATGGATTATGTTTGACCTTAATTCACGCATGATGATGTCTACCGAAGATATGATCAAATATATGAACCGCCAAACGGGATTATAATGCTCGAATCTATCAGACGATACTACTCACTCACCAAGCCAGGTGTGCTATATGGCAATGCGTTAACTGTCGCGGCTGGATATTTTTTAGCCGCCCAAGGCAATATTGACATTGCCTTATTTATAGCAGTTTTTATAGGTTCGAGCATGATTATTGCATCGGCATGTGTAATTAATAACTACCTCGACCAAGACATCGACGCAATCATGGACCGCACAAAAAAACGCGTGCTAGTATCGGGTGAAGTTAAAGGATACAGAGCGGTCATTTTTTCTATCATTCTGGGTCTCGTCGGTGTCGCTATCCTGATGTTATATACCAATACGCTCGTCGTGATACTTGGACTGATCGGATTTGTTACCTATGTCGTCTTCTACGGCATGCTATCCAAACGGCTTTCCATCCACGGAACGTTAGTCGGCAGCATATCTGGAGCAATTCCTATCATTGCCGGCTATTGTGCAGCGAGCGGCACTATCGATATTGGCGCCGTACTTGTCTTTATCATTCTATTCGCATGGCAATTCCCTGAATTTTATTCGATTGCTATTTATCGGTCAAAAGAATATAAAGCCGCGCACATCCCCGTGCTACCCGTCATAAAAGGCGTGCGGCGCACAAAGATCGAAATCTTACTATACATGGCTGTATTCGTCGTTTCTACGCTACTACTAACCTTTTTTAGCTATGTCGGCTATACCTACTTCGTGATTATGGCGAGCCTAGGATTATACTGGCTATGGCTGTCGATTAAAGGATTTTCTGCGACTGACGATGACGCATGGGCACGGCGAGTATTTCGCTTTTCGATGATCATTATACTTGCATTGTGCATCATGTTATCAATCGGACCGATATTACCCTAACCTTGATATGGTACAATATATACATGATTCTTATCCTTCATATTTTTATCGCATTATCTAGCGTCGCAGTGACGACGACACTCCTGGTCAGCCCGTCTAAAAACAAGTTAATTACCAGTTATCTACTTGTCGGTGCGACACTTGCCAGTGGCATCTATTTGACAATATTAAACCCTGCCGAGATGCTGCGAACATGCATGGCCGGGTTAGTGTATGCCAGTTTAGTAACAACCGGCATTATGATTGCGCAAAGTAAACTGCGCCGTATAGCAACACTAGCGCGTGAACACATCGATCAGCGATAATCCCCTACCTTCATTACCTAGCTTAATAAATTCTGGCATATGACTGGTATATACTTAGTATTACAAAGTAAACACACGGTACATGATGAAGGAGGGCATATGGATTATATATACAGCGAAGATCCAGTTAAAACAGCTGCGGATCATTTGGTGCATGCAATCAAAGATAACTTAGCTGCGGGCAAAAAGGTTTTATGGTTTTTATCTGGCGGATCAGGTATTCGTGTCGTGCTAGCAGCCGCCCGACAGCTGCAAAGGACAGATCTAACAAACCTATCAGTCACCTTGACTGATGAACGCTATGGACCAGTCGGACACGAAGATGAGAACTGGCAACAACTACTCGACGGTGGGTTCACACTCCCCGGCGCAAATGTCTACCGTACGCTGATCGACGCGGATAGAGTCGCAACGTCAGATGCTTTTGGCGCATGGATAATGCAACAGATGATGTCTGCGGATTATAAAATCGGTCTTTTCGGCATTGGTAGTGACGGCCATACAGCCGGCATTAAACCGCACTCTGCAGCGGTAAACACGACGGCGTGGGCAGATTGCTATACAGGTGAGGATTTTGAACGAATAACAATTACCCCATTCACTATTAGTCAGATTGACGAGGTAGTCTTGCAGGCAACTGGTAGTGATAAATCCGATACTCTCCGACGGCTTTTACACGAGACCGTCGACGCAAGTGAACAGCCAGCACAAACTCTAAAAACCGTGTCGGTATGTACATTATATACAGACAATAAGGAGCTTTAAATGAAAATTGCGATATCAGGATTGGGACGAATGGGCGGTCAGATCGCACAAAAACTTGTCGAAGGTGGCCATGATGTGGTTGCTCATAACCGTAGTCGCGGCCCAGTTGACGAAGCAGCCAGCTACGGCGCAACATCAGCCTATGAAAAACACGATGTTATATCTGCGTTTCATGGCGAGCCTATCGTACTATGGATTATGATTCCCGCTGATGTCATAGAAGCCGAGCTAACAAGTTGGTTAGAGATACTCCCTGTTGGCAGTATCGTTATCGATGGAGGCAATAGCGATTATCGTGGAGACAAGGCCCGTGCCGACCGTGTCACCGCCAGTGGCAGTACATTACTTGATATCGGCACTAGCGGTGGCGTATGGGGATATGAAAACGGCTTTTCGATGATGGTCGGCGGCGACGCAGCTGCATATCAACGTTTTATCCCCGCTCTTGAAACACTCGCCATACCACGCGGAGGCCACCAGCATTTTGGTCCAAGCGGCACAGGCCACTATGTCAAAATGGTTCATAATGCAATTGAATACGGCATGATGCAAAGCCTCGCGGAGGGATATCGCATACTAAAAGAAGGCCCCTACCCTGATATTGATCTTGCAAAAGCAGGTGACATTTGGCAACAAAGTAGTGTGGTAACATCTTGGCTAAATGATTTGACACGCCAAGCATTACACGAAAATCCTACGCTAGATAACATTAGTGGCGTTGTTGCCGAGTCAGGCGAAGCACGTTGGACATTGGAAACAGCAAATGAGCTAGGAATTCCGATGCCCGCTATTCAAGCAAGTTTTGATGTTCGTCTTGCTTCGCAAAAAGGAGAGGTTAATTTTGCCACAAAGCTCCTAGCAGCTATGCGTAGCAAATTCGGCGGTCATAATATCGACGGGAAACAGTAGTACTCACCCTTAAATCGTCTCATTATTCCTAGGTAACTATCAACTGTGAAAAATCTTACTTCAAGTTTTTTTTAAGCATGCTACCATAGCATTACAGTAAATTAACAGAGGGGAATGCATAATGAACGATAATAATATCGAACAATCATTCGAAAATATTCTCAGTAGAATAATAGATTTTTTACCAAATTTAATCGGAGCAATAGTTATCCTAATCATAGGATATATGATTGCCAAATTATTAGAAAAAGTCATCCGTAAAGCGTTAAATCGTGCGCGATTTGACCGGGCAATCCACAACTCGTCAGCGGGCAATACTGTTTCGCGAGTAATTGAAAGCCCCTCTCGACTAGGTGGGCAATTAGGATTCTGGCTCGTATTCGTGGGTGCGATTTCACTTGCTGTTTCTGCACTGAACCTGCCTGTCTTGAACGATCTATTAAGCTCGGTTTATAGTTATGTACCAAGTATTATTGCTGCTGTAGTCATTTTCTTGGTTGCGAGCGCAGTGTCAGCAGGTGCTGCAAAATTTGTCATGCGCGTCATGGGACGTACAGCACTGGCTAAAATTATCGCAACGGTTATCCCTGCGATTGCAATGAGCCTTGCAGTCTTTATGATTTTAAACCAACTTGGTATTGCGAAAGACATTGTTAACATCCTCTTTACTGCTATCGTTGGTGCGATAGCTCTTGGCCTTGCACTCGCCTTTGGACTAGGCGGTCGCGATGTTGCCCGTGAACTTCTGGAACAAGCTGTCGACACTGCCCGAAACAACAGTGACCGCATCAAAGAAGAAGCTAGCCAAGCAGCTGATGTAACAAAACGCGAAGCGAATCGTGTAAAACGTCATTCATAAGTGTAACCCACTAATAATAACGCCCCCTGCACCGGGGCGTTATTATTTTTATACTCTCCCCCTCTAACCTCAAGCCCACCTCATCCTGTAAATTCATACGGGGCCTATTGCAGCCGAAATGACATATATCCATAGCTCTCCTTCTTTTGCCCGACAGCATGTTAATTTCGTTTGTGCGTATTATAGAACGTACGCCAAGAGTGATCTTTATCAATGCTACAATGTGATTTTACTCACAAGCATAATAGGTGTATTGTTGTAATGTAAGGTTTGGTCATAAATAAAATCAGCCATAAGATATAGGTCCCCGTATGAAACCTTCTACGACGAAAGCAATTAGCACTTTTTACAATCACTATCCCTTGAAGCATTATAAAAAGGGTCATATTTTTATACTACCTGGTGAACGTGTCGAATTCACGTACCAGATTATTGAGGGTAAAATTAAAGTGTATGATGTATCGTATCGAGGCGATGAAATTATTATCACTAACCGCATCCCACCTGCAATTTTTCCTATATCATTCGTTGTCAACTCTGCGCAAACACGATATATTTATGAAGCCAGCACTGACGTCACGATCCGCCAAGCACCCACAGATGATATGCGTACATTCCTTGAAACGCATCCGAAAGTAGTCCTAGACTTGCTATCTCATATTTACACGACACTGGATAGCGTCCTGGAACGCATGGTTCACTATATCGCCAGCAACGCTAAAAGCAGATTAATCTATGCCATCATTAGTGAATGTAAGGAATTCGGCACGATTGATGAAAGCGGCACGTATCGTATTGACGTCAACGAAAAAGAATTAGGGTCGCGTGCCGGCCTGTCTCGCGAAACAGTCAGCCGAGAAGCTCGTGCCTTGAAACGTATGAAAATCCTAGAGGTATATCATAACTATATGCTCGTACGTAATTTTAATCAGCTTGAAGAGTACCTCGAAACTCATCCGTAATTTTGTAATCATACAGGAGGAATCTTAATGGAACTAACACCGTCTACCTGTATGCGAACATATAGTCGCAACAAAACAATCATCACAGGAAGTATTCTTCTACTCTTTCTTGTGGGCATATGGTTAATGAATAAACTTACCTACTCTGAATCTGTGGCGTCTAATAACACCGTCAACCTATTACAATCTGGTTGGGATTACATACCAGGTGCCACACCGACACCACATGGAGTACGAGTGTCATACCTTGGTCGCTCTATCGTCGAGCAAAATGGTGCGCCTGGTCAAAATAACCCGCCAGTTAACCTTTACGGCACCCGCTTGTCCGCGACAAATGACTACACTCTATCAGCCGTTATACAGGACATCAAAGGCGAAGCGTCATTCCGCCTATATGCGGCGCCTCCAATTATTCAGGACGAATTCCGTGTCGAGCCAAAAAGCATCGATTTCCGCATCAAAGATTCATCATTAACTATATCTAGGTGGAATGGATATCGAAATGAAAATTTACGCAGGCAAAAGCCGATTAGTTCATCGACGTATGCAGTTACGACCCAGGCAGATAACATCCTTACATTACAACGAAGTAGCAACCAATTGACAATATCGTTTAACAATAAAAAAATACAAACGCTCGTATATGACGACGTTTTTACCAAGAACATTTGGTTCGGTGTAAGTGCGGTTAATCCGACTGACAGCTGGACGCTGACGCGCTTAGACGCAACTTCATCCCAACCCAATACGGTTAAAGTTACTGATACACAAGATATACGCATACAACGTACGAACAGCGACACGGCTTTTCAATCAATGGCCACATCTAAACGCCCTGGATTTATGGTTGGCGCCGCGACGGCATTGGGTCCATCGGTCGGTGATAATAATTATCATGCTCTTGCGTATGGTGGAAATTTTGGCATGATTACTACAGAAAATGCGTTGAAGTGGCAGTTCATCCATCCGCAACCCGAACTGTATGATTTTAAAGAAGCCGATGCATTAGTCGCCCTTGCAAAACAGAATAGTATGCGCGTTCAAGGCCATACTCTCGTCTTTGCAGAAGGTAACCCGAAATGGGTACAGGATTTACCAACCGCAACATCAACCGACAGAGAAAAAGTAAAGCAAGTTATGATAGATCACATTACAAAAACTGTCAGTCATTTTAAGGGTCGAGTAGGTGCATGGGATGTCGTCAATGAACCAATGGTAAATTACGATTCCGAAGGTGGAATATTACGGTCGCATAAATGGTACCAGGCAATGGGCGAAGATTACATCGCCACAGCATTTAATGCCGCCCGCCAGGCTGATCCAGACGCAAAATTATATATTAACGACTATGGATTAGAAGAAGACGGCGACCGATGGGATAACATGCTAGCGCTAGTGACGAAATTAAAAAAACAAGGTGTACCGATTGATGGAATTGGGTTTGAAGGACACGTTTACGAAGTTGATGACGAAATTGATCCCTGGGTTCTGCAATCACATATCCGTGCGCTAGCCACAATCGGCATTATGTCACATATTTCCGAAATGGATGTCCATGACGATAGTGGCACTGCAGCGCAAGCAAAACAATATGCCGACGTCCTAAATATGTGTATCCACGAACCATCATGCATGTCGTGGACAACATGGGGTGTCAGTGATAAATACAACCTGTCAGAATCGGACACGCAGACACTCGCGTATGGTCACGATTTTTTATGGGATGAACGGTATGCACCGACACCTGCGGTCACTGAAATACAAAGGAGGCTTAAAGAATAATAAAAACTATATTATGCAGCCTGCGCTAGTGGCGCATAATCCAAGCTAAATTGTGCTATTCTCATTTCACGACGCACTTTCGCTAAATCATGCATAGATTCGACATCGCCTTCAGCAGTTGCATATCGCAATGTTTCATATTGCATCGCCAAAGCCGCGAGTCGCAGCATCACTTCATCACGGTTAATAGGCTCGACATTAGATTCAACGGTATTTTGACGAGAATGACTAAATTCACTAGAACGCTTCATGATGCTGCCCCTTATCGAATTGTTAATATACCTTCATTATATTCCCACATCATAGATAAAATTGCATTATTGTGAAATATCTTACAATTTTTATTATTTCTTATGCTTTAACTGAGTAAAAGATAAAATTAATATTGTAGTGCTTTAAACTACACTGTGTGCTATTGTGCGGTGTTTGCTAGCTTTAACTGAAGATCTTCATCAATTAGCTGGCGGACATTTGAATTCGTTTTTAATACTTCGACAGATTCGCCAGTCTGCAATGCTTTAACTACTAGTCCTATATATTCATTCAATTGCACGATACTCGATCGTGAATCTGCCGCATTACTAAGAATCAAGTTCACTAGTATCGGTGAAATCATTACTAAACTGTCGACGTCACCCTTATTCGCTAACCTATCCACTAATCCTGAAACAGCTTCTACAATATCTACACTTTTGTTATCTAAATTCATATTGCCAGTATAGTGCATCTTCAATGAAAGGAATGCGCTATACGAAAATAGCGTGGCGCTCTATCTGTCGTACATTTGCATTAACATAGTTTTGATGTTAAAATACGCATAACTCTATCATCCGATGAGGTGGCATCATTCACATATGTCCACTCTTGGAAAAGAGTGGTACTTTTACATTTTGGAGGTAACCCCAATGAGTGACGAACAAGGTAGTACAAAACAGCCAGAAAATATCAGGCACCTGCCGATTACAAAACAGCTGGAAATTGCGCATGAAAAAAATGAAAGCCTTGCTCGAATTAATGCCAATCAGACGGAAATGTTGACAAAGGCGCGGGACACAATCGTATCGATGAAAACCGCCCTAGATAGCCAATCAAAGGGCCCAGCAGCAATCGCATATTTCCTGCGAACGACAGATGATCCAGAAATGGTAGATGTCAGCAGGAGTGGACAGCTGCATCGCGTCAGCGTGTTTCCAACGATCGATGTCAACGAATTACAACCAGGACAGCAAGTGTTGGTCAACGATTCATCGGTCGTCATCAAGGCACTCAACCTCGAAGAACATGGCGAAATCATGACTGTCAAAGAAGTTATGTCGCCAAACCGTGCACTCGTTACCGGCAATACGGATGACGAACGAGTTGTCCTTTTGACAAGTACTATCGATAGTAAATCAGTTAAGTCTGGTGATTCTTTGGTAGTGAATAGTCGACTGAACATCGCAACTGAAGTCATAGCAAAGACCGAAGTGAACGACCTGATGCTCGAGGCAGCACCCGATATCGGCTACGAAGATATTGGCGGACTTGCCAATCAAGTGAAAAAAATACGCGACGCTGTCGAGCTTCCGTATCTGCGCCCTGAGATGTACGCAAAGATGCAGCTGCGGGCACCAAAAGGCATACTGCTTTACGGACCCCCAGGCTGTGGCAAGACAATGATCGCCAAAGCAATCGCTAGTACGCTTGCGAAAAAGAAAGCCGCCGAAAGTGGCGATCCAGACACCAAAGCGTATTTCATCAACGTGAAAGGGCCCGAGCTCCTGAATAAGTACGTAGGCGAGACCGAGCGGCATATCCGCTTGATTTTCCAGCGTGCTCGCGAAAAAGGTAGCGAGGGCCACCCTGTCGTTATCTTTTTTGACGAAATGGAGTCCATGTTCCACGTCCGTGGATCAGGAATCAGTTCGGACATGGAAAAAACCATCGTACCTCAGCTTTTGACAGAGCTAGACGGCGTCGAAGGTTTGTCTAACGTCATTGTTATTGGTGCGTCAAATCGTGAAGAGCTGATTGACCCTGCCGTTCTACGGCCAGGACGATTGGATATCAAAATAAAGATCGAGCGTCCTGATGCAACAGCCGCACTCGATATCTTCGCTAAGTATCTAAACACCGATCTGCCACTTCACAAATCGTACTTGGATGAGTTTGGTGGTGATCGCCAAGCGTGCATTACATCGATGATCGAGTGCACCGTCGAACATATGTATGCGACGTCATCGCGAACCAAATTCATAGAAGTGACCTACGAAAAAGGCGACAAGGAAGATCTTTACTTCAAGGATTTCAGTTCGGGTTCGATGATTCAAAACATTGTTGATCGCGCGAAACAATCTTCTATACTCGACGAAATTGACACCGGCATAGAAGGTATCCACTTGCAGCATCTGATTAACGCCTGCGATGCCGAGTTTGAAGAAAACGAAGATCTACCAAATACAACAAATCCGCATGACTGGGCTAGGATATCTGGCAAAAAAGGTCAGCGCATACATGCAGTACTACGCATCCTGGACAAGGATAGCTCTTCGCCCACCATCAAGCCGATGGACACCGTCGAACACACTACGGGCCAATACCTCTAAAAGCCGCTCCTGGAGCGTGACGATTTTTTGTCACACTCCAGGAGTTTTTTAATGTGCAAAGTGATCTACCGCTTAATAACCCAAGGGCCAGCTATTGCACCCTCGGGCGTTTTTATCGATGAGCTGTCCGATGGGTAGCTAATCGCTACCGTAATTGTTTCTTTTATTGGCGTAGCATTATCTTCAGTACCAGAATATTCTCTGTTATATTTAACTTTCGTTATTTGCCCTGAATTATTATTGACCCAAATTTCCATATTTTTGACATCATTTTCTGCAAACGTCGGTATCATAGCCTCATCTTTTTGTTCGATCGCATCGGCAATCTTTTTGTTTAGCTCACTGACTGATCCGGCATTAAAATCTATATTGTAGTGAGTTAGTTTTTCTTTGCCGTCGGTGACTTCATTGCTACTTTTAATCGCATACACTGTACGACCTGCAATGAATTGCATTAATTCCTGTCGAGTCGTGTCTTGAAAGTTTCCTACTGGCAATTCACCAAGCGGGCTGTTCAACGCCGCCCGTGACGACGTAGGATCGAGTAACATTTCGCCCGTCGTGTCATCGTTTGCGATTTTATACCACTGGTTTTCTTTTGGCTTAGCAGCTTCATCGCCTTGATAGAACAATACAGGTGATAATAATTTGCCGAAATATTCATTCTTGCCTAAAATCATCACTTCGCCAGCGCCCTTAACAGTATTGTCACCCCTGCCCGCTTGCAGATCATAATGAATATGGCTTTTTGGCTGCGATGGATCCGTAAAGTCACTCGTTGTATCCAACTTCAAGACATCAGTGTTTATTCCATCCGCAACCTGTTCATAAGACTGACGGATAAAACGTGTCTGCAGATGCTTGTCGAACGCCCGTTCGAGCCGCTTCGTGACGGCATCATTTGAAGTAGTCGTCGATGTCGGCGTTGCATCGTCCGACCCTGATTTATTAAAAAATGAATACACCCCTACGCCAATTAATCCAAGTAGTAGCACGGCCACTGCGATGCCAATGATCCGTCGCATTTTTTTTGATTTATTCTGTGGGTTACTATTCATTGGTTGCGGTGATACTATTGCATCAAATTGCGAAAATGGCTTTGGCGCCTGACTGGCGGGTGTGGGCGCTTGCGGCTGTTGGTAGACCGGTGCTTGTTGTTTGGACACAGGCGGACGTTGATAAGCGGTTCGCTGAGGATCTGGATTTGATTCTGACGGTCGGCGATATACCGACTGCTGCTGCGACGGCTTGGCATACGGCGACCTCAAGGGTGGCAATGGTTGCGTTCCAAATAGACTATTTGACTCTAGCGAAGGAGTAGGTGTCGCGGTTTGAATTGCTGACGATTGCGGCGCCACTGACGGCATAGCCGATGCCTCCACCGACTGTTCCCTTTGTGGTTTTGGTAGTAATGGTTCGCGCGGAACAAACGGCCGCGTCTGGGTCGAGGTCAGTGGTG
Source organism: Candidatus Saccharimonadota bacterium (assembly GCA_028289095.1). Classification (GTDB taxonomy): domain Bacteria; phylum Patescibacteriota; class Saccharimonadia; order Saccharimonadales; family Saccharimonadaceae; genus UBA6022. Next base: position 34,005 of record JAQGGY010000020.1, on the reverse strand, counting down.
ATTGCGTCGTTTTTGTTAAGGGCTGTAAGTACCACGGCACCGTAGCAGACTGCGTGGACACGGTATTCTGTGGCGGATTATAGGTTGACGGTGGCTGGAGGGGTGTGATGCCTGTAGAGTTAACAGGTGGCGTACTTGGCGTCGTGGTTTGATCCTTTTGATCAGGGTGTAGTGGATAGGTTTCATCTGGCTCCATCTGTACTACAATTATATCCGATTAATGCATGTATGTCGACACTATGAGATAGTAATGCAGCCTTCTTACTTGAGCAAACAACCTATAAATGTTACAATTTGATACGAGCGATGAGGTGTCGCCAAGTGGTAAGACACTAGCCGCCATATCCTGATACGGCAAGAATTATATAGGTACCATTGCCAAAAACCTATGATTTGACGCCGCAACAACGCGAACAATTGACACTATTGGGGTGTCGCCAAGTGGTAAGGCACTGGTTTCTGGTACCAGCATTCGGGGGTTCGAATCCCTCCACCCCAGCCATGAAAAAAGACTTAGGTCATCTCATCTAAGTCTTTTTTCTATGCTCGGTCGGGATCGAACCCCAGAATACTTTTGTAAAACAAAAGTCGGGGAGTTCGTGCAGCGCCGTGTAACAAAATTAGCTTGCTCATTTTGTCAGCAAGCGGAAATAGGAAGCACAGCGACCGCCAGCCCTCCACCCCAGGCATAAAAAAGGCCCCAGACCATTAGTTCTAGGTCTTTTTTCTATACTTAATTTAGATCGGGTTCCAAAATCCTTTATGATTAAACGAATCATAAATACCTTTCTTGCTCATCTTTCTCAGCTCATTGCAAAGGGATAGATATCACCCTATAATAGGAGCGACAGACAGCCTCACCTCCATACCTTCAGTAATCAGCATTAACTCGACCGTACCTGTAACACCCTCGGTAGCTAAGCTGTTAATCACGAATTAAATATTGATAACATCAGCGCACTAACAGTTAAATAGGACACGTTTATGAATACCCTTCAAAAAGCATTTGATTTCATCCGCCACCGCCGATTCCTATCAATAGGATTATTAATCGCTGCCATCGCAATAGTTATCGCAAGTTATACCTTCGCTTCGACGCGTTCGTCAAATCTGCTCGAATCCAAGCGAACTCCCATTGCAAATGAAGAGCAAGGCATGAAAGCCGTCCACGCAAGCGCAACAGTTGATCAAACTTCCACCCTCCCCGAACCTACGCCATCATCTACCTCATCGGTACCGATGCCTACGAATACGAATGTAACCTTGCGTGATCCAGCAAAAAAAGTAATCGCCATGAAGCTTATATCTAGCGCAGAAAACTCATCCCTGGACTGGAAAGCCCAGTACGCATACATCGAAGACATCGGCGACGGTCGCGGATACACTGCTGGTATTATCGGTTTTTGTACTAGTCTCAATATGTGCGGCGACCTACTTGAATTAGTCGAATATTACACGTCAGTCAAGCCAAATAACGTGCTGGCTAAATACATTCCTGCGCTCAAGAAGACCTTTAATAACACCCACGCCGGCCTTGACCCTAGTTTTACCGCAGATTGGAAGGCGGCAGCAGCTGATCCTCTTTTCCAGCAAGCTCAAGACAGAGAGCGCGATCGTATATATTTTGACCCATCAGTAAATCTAGCGATTTCCGACGGCTTGCCGGTCCTTGGCCAGTTTGCCTACTACGATGCTGCGGTTGTTCATGGCTACGAAGGAATGATGAGTATCCGTACTCGCGCCTTAAATAAATCAAAAACCCCAGCGCAGGACGCGAACGTGACAACATATATGAACACATTCCTAGACGAACGAATTGTAGAAATGAATAAGGAGGCTGCACATGAGGACGTTACACGCATTGAAACGGCTCAGCGCAAGTTCCTAAAAGAAGGTAACCTTACCCTAACTACACCCCTAAAGTGGAGCGTCTACGGGGATCCGTTCGAGATAAAGTAATAGCCCCATAATCATCAGTCACAGGGATATTGCGCCACTTACGGCTTCAGTACAATCTTAAAGGCATTGTCCTCTTTCTTTTGAAAGATCTCATATGCATGAGGCGCTTCATCAAGCGACAACCGATGCGTTGGAAATTCTTCGACGCCAAATGCATCATTTTCTATCAATAAATCCCGTATCTCGTCAGACCATCGCCGCACGTTCGCCTGGCCCATCCGGATCTGAATTTGCTTATCAAACAATGTGTCCATTGACATTGGATCAACTTGCCCAGAATACACACCTGAAATCGAAATGGTACCTCCCCGGCGTACAATTTCGATGGCGTTATGTAAAGCCGTCAACCTATCAACGCCTGCATTTAAAAAGATTTTCTCGGCGGCTGCGTCTGGTAACATATTCGTCATTGACTGCACCATTTTGACACTCGGCGACCCATGCGCTTCCATACCCACAGCATCAATGACAGCATCCGGACCTCGCCCATTAGTCTTGTCGCGTAGCACTTCGACTAGCTCTTCGTTGCTCATTTTACTGGCATCGACAACATCTACGCCGTGTTGCCTTGCCCTCGCTAATCGTTCAGGCACCAGGTCGACACCAATCACATTGCCTGCATTGTGATGCTGTGCAATGCGCGTCGCCATATCCCCAATCGGCCCCAGCCCCAACACCGCAACACTTCCCGCTTTTGGGATACTAGCATACTGCACCGCCTGCCAAGCTGTCGGTAATACATCTGAAAGGAATAGAAAGCGTTCATCGGATGGCCCCTCTGGTACTTTTATTGCTCCGTAGTCGGCATACGGAACACGCAGATATTCTGCTTGCCCGCCGGGAACCTGACCATACAATTTGCTATAACCAAAGAACATCGCCCCGCGGCCATGTTCGCGCACCTGCGTTATTTCACATTGCGACTGCAGTCCCATATTGCACATAAAGCAATTGCCGCACGAAATATTAAATGGAATTACGACACGGTCACCAGGCTTGAGATTCACAATTTCTGAACCAACCTCTTGCACAATACCCATTGGCTCATGGCCTAAGATATCGCCCTTTTCCATAAACGGGGCCATGACTTCATATAAATGCAGGTCCGATCCGCAAATAGCCGTCGATGTAATTTTAATAATTGCGTCTGTCGGCTTTTCTATAATCGGGTCAGGCACTTCCTCTACTGAAACATTCCGTTTACCTTGCCAGGTGACTGCTTTCATAGCTCCCTCCTTTTTATGGTTCATTCATTTTAAGTTACCATTCGTTTGAATGTTTTGCTGTAAAATACGTTACTAAAATACTGAATCGTAGCTTCGACAAGTATGATACGTAGCCCAAAGATTACAGTGCTAAAATGCGCGCAATCAATCCTTTGCCGCCTTGTACGGCAAGTAGATCGAAAATGTCGTGCCCTTGTTGTGCTCGGATGTAACATCGATTGTGCCGCCATGCATAGTAATAATCTTTTTTGCCCAATACAACCCAATGCCTGTTCCCTCTTCCTGCAGAACGGATGGATTTTCTACGCGCGAAAACATGTCAAAAATCTTATGAATGTCTTTGGCAGGTATGCCGATTCCTTGGTCGGTGATTGTAATTGTAACCCCTTTTCGACGACGCTTTAAATCCATTCGAACGGTCTTGTTCGCTGGCGTATATTTATGCGCATTATCTAGCAAATTTTCCATCGCCATTTTAATATGACCACTGTCGATATTACAAAATACGTTTTTATAATTTGGTTTAAATACAAGCCTTTGATGCTTAGACTTATACTTGCCCAGATGCTCAGATTTGATCTGCTTTAGCATCTCGATTACATCCGTACGCCGCACTGTCATATTGAAATGCCCAGAATCTATACGTGCAATATTTAACAAATCATTAATAATCGCTATCTGTCTTTCGTTACTGTCATAAATCGTTTTTAAAAATTGCTTTTGGTGTAACGTCAGCTCGCCTACGTAGCCTTCGGCAAGCATTGTCGTATATTGTTTAACGATTGTTGCAGGCGTACGCAGTTGATGCGATGTCACCGCTACGAAGTCATTTTTAGCATTCTCTAACAACTTATTTTCGGTGATATCACGTGCCGTACCTACCATATGCGTTACGACACCTTTTTTATCACTATAGGACTGCCCATTGCTGTATATATAACGAATCTTCCCGTCAGGCAGTACAATGCGATGATCAAATGAAAATGACTGGACACCTACTGCGGCTTTGCGTATCTCATCATTCACTAATTTTGTATCATCGGGATGTATGTATGACATATACTGCTCAAAAGTAATCGGAACTGAACTTTTTTCTACACCAAAAATATCATATAATTCATCCGACCAATTGATGACATCATCTATTCTTTTCCACTCCCAACTACCAAACTTTGCTACCGATTGAGCTCGCACCAACTCGTTTAACCGTCCGGTGGCTAACCTTTCTTTACTAATCAGTAACTGGGCAATGAAATCCACCGCCATACTAATGAGAATAAATAACGCATTAAAAAATATAATGGTATTAACGACATAGGCAAAATCCGTCTGCAAATATGCATAGAACGGATCCAGTGAATAAAATATACCGAAATAATTGCAGAGGATCAGAATATCATATGCTAGCATCGACATAAATGCGGATGCATAAACACCCTTCCGTCCGAAAATCGCCGCCGACATGATTATCGGAATAACGTACATCAAAACACTGCGGCTTTCGATACCACCCTTGGTGTAGATGAAATATGTAATTAATGCGATATCAATGGAAAAGGCTGTCGTAATCAACGCACGTACAGCTGTTTTATTTTTCAAAAGCCTACTAAGTATAAAAAAGACCGCATTAGTTGATAATGCGATAACACCGAACATAAGCCCACTTTGCACTTCACGCCCCCAGCCATAGCCTATACATAGCGATACGATACCGGGAACTATTGCGACCAGCAAGATAAACCACCGCAAGTATACATACCAACGTGTGCGTACGATAAGGTCATCGGGCGACAGAAAAATGCTGCTGATCACAAAACCCATTATACGCCACAATGCTAGCGAATTTTCTACAAATCTAAACGATTATTTGCCGGCTATGTGGATGAAAAGGGCTACTTCGTTTTTTGTATCGTTGGTGCCTTTGTCGCTTCGTGATTAACGTGCTTTGCTGTAAAGTACCTACGAATTTCAAACAATAGATAACCGCCTAGTGCGACGAACATCATATCACGAATGAAACTAAATAGATCAAAGGCAAGCAATAGTGCCAGCACAGCAGCTCCAGCACTAATTACCGAAGCCATAAGCAGCAGCGTCCAGCCTTTTTCTTGTCTATTTTTCAGTGGATTAATAGCTAGTGCGCCAATAACCAGATTAGCGATTGCAAGACTGAGTGTAACTAATGCAAAAAGCATCGCGAGTCCGCCCAATGTCGCTCCTACTGCACCGCCAAATGCAGTTAATAATGCACCACCAACAAATGCTACTGTCAATAGACTAAGTACACCAAATGCGCCTAGAATAACAAATGCCAACACTATCCACCATATATTATCAGCCAACCATCTTTGGCCGCCTTCGGGCAAATGCGGAACATTTCTATACCACGGTGCGACGTACGCTTCAATCTTTTTCAAATAATCCATGCAAAACCTCCTTGGTTATAATTGCTTCTATTATACGCCTGTAAAAGCGCGTCAGCAGCTACTAGGTGTTGTTCTTGCCGACGGCCGCCGGCCACATACCCCAACTAGCCCATGCAGACATCAGCGCAAGCACCATAAAAAAGCACACCATCCACCAACCCGGAACAATCGGAATTGTCGCACCCAATACACCGCTATTGGTCACCGCATTGGCCGTTACATTAACGATGACCGCTGTTTTCAACCAGGCTATAATGACCAACCATCCTGCAGTCATACTGACAAAGCGCATTGCCCGGCTTAGCCGCATCGATAATAAAAATGGTATTGCAAGTACTTCGCCCGTCACTAATAAGGCTGCATACAGATCTGACAAAGGTCGTCCATCGTGCAGGCCCAAGCTAGTAATAACGCTAGGAAAATCTTCGTAACTATATAACTGCGCCACTGCCAACACGACAAACACACCTGCAAGGCCAATGCTGACAAGTTTTACATTTTCGGATTTAGGTCGTGGGGCTGGGGTAGATTGTACAAATATGCTCATGTCTTATAGTATACGCCCACGGTAGCCAACAATAAAGTGTTGTTATTTTTGATGATAATGCTTGCGCTTTTACAAATAATGACGTATTGTACTAAACAGCGAACGTTGCAAAAACAAACATAAACTCCAAAAAACATATGTTGTGACACATCGCTCTACGATAACCCACCACAACCGAAAACACCCCGCAGAGAATCGGGGTGTTTTCATTGACGTATATACATAATTATGATAGAATGTGCTTATCCCATCCGAATACGTCTATAACGTTCAACTATGAGGATGTCGGCAACACCGCCGTCGCCCTTTTCATCCGAATACCCGTACGTACATAGGAAATATTATGCCGCAAGTCAAGCTGCAAAATACCAAGAAAACAGCACGCCGCTACTTCCCCTGTCTTTTTATGCGCAAGCAAAAAGTAGACAAGTGGATCACCCTAAGTGATTTGGTCACCTTTCCGAAGGGACTACGACAGCATCTGCATCTGCCGCATCGATTGCGCTAGATGCCCGAAGTAGTACGGGAAAACCCCACCGACATTATCGTCTGTGGGGGTTCTATTTTATAAAAACCTACTCCGCTTTAAACGAATTTTCAGCACGCCACTTGGCAATAGCCGCGTGATTGCCATTTAGTAATACTTCTGGCACTTTCATACCCTGAAAATCCGCTGGACGAGTATACTGCGGGAACTCCAGTGTTTCTCCGTCGCTGAAACTTTCAATCTCGGCACTTGCCTCACCACCTAACACACCTGGAATTAACCGGACAATGCTATCGATAATTGTCATAGCTGGCAGCTCACCACCCGTTAATACGTAATCGCCTACGCTAATTTGTTGATCAACTAATGTCACGATACGCTCATCATAGCCTTCATAGCGGCCACAAATAAAAATATAACCATTATTACTATCTGCATATGTCTGTGCTGTTGCCTGCTTCCAGCGCTGCCCACGCGGTGTCATTAATAGCACCTTGGCAGTGGGGTCATTGGCTTTTGCCTGTTCGACGGCGGCAAATAACGGCTCAGGTTTTAGTAACATACCATCGCCGCCCCCATATGGCGTATCGTCAACAGTACGACGCGCGCCTAAACCATACTCGCGCAGGTTAATCATAATAAATTCAGCAGCACCCTTGTCCTGGGCTTTCCACATCATCGAATTATTTAGCACGCCCTCAAACATTTCGGGAAACAGCGTAACGACTTGTATTTTTTTCATCTGTTACTAGTTTACGTGATATTGACACAAATGTCTATATATGATGTATGCCTGATAATGACAGCTATACTTTATAATATAAATATGATATAGTACAAAAAAGTTCACTCCTGAATCGCACCTCAACAAAAGGATTTAATCATGCCATACCGCTCGATAATTGTCGATCCGATCACTAAACAGTCGGAAACATACAGTCACACGACACTCGCCGAACACCGGGCGGTCATGATACGCATGTATAACGTACATAATGACGACTGGAAAGATAAACGGGGTCCATCTATTGGATTATTGCTAAGCCTAGCAATGGGGTTGTATATTAGCCTACTGATTTCAGTCGTAGTGCTCTTGATCTACGTAGTCATTACCGCGATTGCTATCTCTGCAATGCCGGAACGATATAACCCCGTCAAGCGAAGCAAACATGCGCGGCTTTTGGCAAATGCATACCGGCTCGAATTAGCTCGAGCCTGCCATGCACCTGACGCTCAAATCCTTACGCCCGAAAGATAATTCATCGCTACGCCCTTCGTTAGGCCCTTTGAATTATTCATCGGGCACTAACCAATGCTATTTTAACTAAAATGGTTTTGGTTAGTGCAATCTGATATACTATACCCTAATTACCTAGGGAGTATTACATATGGAATTTGAAAAAGACGCGCCTACGAGCGATACCGATCGTCGATTGGCCGAAGCGAAAAAACTAACACTACAGCCATTGCATGCCGATATTACGCCTGATGCACCGCAAGATTCCGAAATTGCTGCTCGACATATGATCGAACCACCAATTGCAAACGCGACTAATGATACCGAGGAATACGAATCACAGGTTTTACCAACGCAAAGTCTACTTAATGCACAGTCGGCAGCCACGCCTCAAACATACAAACGCGTCGTCGGACTAACTGTAGGTGCGGTTGTTTTTGCTACCCTTGCTATCTTTGCATTACTGAAATAACCCAGCGCACATTCTGGGCCCAGAAATCACGAAACCCACCATTTTCAGGTGGGTTGATTTCGTGACACATATAAAGCTCTCAACATTTATGTAATTGTTGCTCGCAAAAGCTTCTGTCTTCTGTACTATTTCTCGCAGTTCAAGAGTTGTTCTGAACTGTTTATGATTATATATCTAGATCATCTAGTTCTGCAAGCTCTTTTCGAGTAGTAATTGCAAGACTTGATGCATTATCCACAGTTGTATCTGTTGAGTTATTCACAGCCTCGACGATTGGTGAGTCTGATGAAACAGTATACTGTTCGTGTTCGTCGTCGTTATTGACGATTTTTAAATTGTAACGCGCGTTATTTTTTGTCCCCAAGGCACGTAAAAGCGTCCGTAGGCTTTGTGCGGTAACACCACGTTTTCCAATAACACGTCCCAAATCTTCAGGATTGACGGTTAACGTTAGTAGTACACCTTTTTCGTCAATAATGCGTTCGACAGTTACGTCATCAGGATTCCCGACGAGTGACTTAACGATATATTCTATAAATTGCTGGTCGATGGTCGACATGATTCCTCCTTGTGTCACAGTATATGTGCGTTTTTATTTATCCCACTTGATGCGACGAAAATGAATTTTACCTAGTTGTATTCCATTACTCATTGTAGCATGTTGTATTGTTTACGTAAGGCTTTCAGCCCCTATGTGACACTAATCACACATAGGGTATTGACATTTTATAACGTATATGCTATTATGTATTCAACATTGTCGGACGGTCCGATAAAGCAGCCAGTTTACTGGTATTCCAAATTAGGAGAAATCATGGCTAAGGGTCCCAATAACAAGAGCGACGTCCTCCTGCCTGCCGAAGAGCAGCTCAGGATCAAGCGCGCGAAGAAAGCATCACAGAACGCCGATGCTCGTGCAAACGCACACAGCGGCAATCGCCCCGTTCTGAACCACCAGAAGCCCCAGCCGATCCGCTGGCAAACCCCGCTGCTCGGTGCCGTCAGAGATCCGAAGATCGTTGAACGCGAACGGGTCGCCGCCGAGACCAAAAAGAAGCGTGAAGCAGAAGCCGTCAGCTTCCGCATCAAGCAGGCTCAGTGGGCGCTCGAAAGCACCAACGTCACCACGCTCGCCGCTGATAGCGTTGCGCGCAAGATCGCCGAGAAGACCATTCACTTCTTCCCGACCGTCGCAGTCGACACGGCCACCACCGGTCGCACGCGTCTCGCAGAAGCGATTTTCCAGGCACGTGCCGAACTGTCCTTTACGGACGTGCGCTTTGACAAGGCAGTCAAGCTCGGTGCAGACCGTGCTCGCTTTGCCCTCAACCGCGCTCACGACATGCACAAGAACGAGCTAGTGACAAGCGGCAACCGCTAAGCCTACTGATTTCTCCTTGCCGCTAGACAATATCTAGCAAACGCGTCGGCGTATCCGACACCAACCCCGCTCTCGTAGCGGGGTTTTACCTATCCAAATAATAAAACGCCCTAGACGGGCGTTTTATTATATAAGGAAGTGCTATTCAGCTGATTCTTCGGCTGCTTCTTCTTTGGGCTGATTCTTGCGTAGTTTTTCTGCGTTACGAATCGTCTTTGTCTTTGGTGCGCCTACTTTAACCCAATCAGGCAACTTAACACCTGCGTCTTTTAACAGTTTAACGACACGAGGTGTTGGCTGTGCGCCATTATCAAGATATTTCTGTGCCAATTCAACTTGGACATTAGCGTCCTTAGTATGTGGGTTATAGCTACCTACATAGGCGACTACACGACCACTTGATGGGTGACGTTGTGATTCTTGAACGGCAAGACGATACACTGGGTATCCTTTACGGCCGACACGTTGCAAACGAATTGCGAGCATAAACTTTAAACTTCCTTTACTTCACTCTTAAATCTAATTATAGAATTTTTATTAGTTCTTGAACAAGTTTACACTGTTTTTGCGTTCGCGTCAATCTGTTTCGTTTGTTTTGCGTACGTTTCCAGTGCAGCCTTTGCCGCTACTTGCTGGGCGGTCTGTTTACTTGGCCCACTACCCTTACCCATCAACTTGTCACCAACGAACACTCCAAGTGTGAATATCTTGTCATGATCAGGGCCAACTTCTTCTAGTACCTTGTATACGGGCGTGTGATTATCAATTCGCTGCGACACTTCCTGAAGGTGTGATTTAGGATCGCGCCAGCTACCCGACGCTAGGATCGTATCGAGTTTTGACAGGATGTGCTTTTCAATAAAGACCGCCGCGTCATCATAGCCGCGCTCCAGATAGATCGAACCGATAACTGCTTCAAATGCATTTGCCAAAATCTGCTGCCTAGCCCGGACGCTGCCGTTCTTTTCACCTTTGCTCATACGCAGTAAGTGTTCGTAGCCTAATTTATCACCCGCTTCGCCTATACTTTCAGTACGTACTAGTGACGCGCGCCAGCTAGTCAACGTTCCTTCGGCATCTGTAAACTGACGAAAAAGATAGTCGGTCACAACCAGTTCTAGTACTGCATCACCTAAAAATTCCAATCGTTCGTTATGCTCGCTGACACTTTTTTTGTGCTCGTTGACATAACTACGGTGTGTCAACGCAGTAATCAACAAGTCGATATTTTCGTATTCAAACCCAAAATGCTCACGCGCAAAATCTTGGTAGGGGGCTGTTTGCATGCCGCTCATTATAAATTCTCCTGTCGTATACGTTTCATAGCAAGTAGCATCAGTTTACCGATATCTTCATATTCGATTTCATCTAATGCATCGTTAAATTTAAACCATTTAATCCCGTTCATCCACTCTTCTTTTTGGATAGCATTAGTGTCACCGATAGCACGCACTAAATAAATTTGCGTCGTCATCAATACTAATTTATCGACACGGCGGTACCTAAAGTGAATCTTTCCAAGCCAACCGAGTACTTCTGTTTCGTGCAAACCTGCTTCTTCACCAATTTCACGCTTTGCTGTTTGTTGGGCTGTTTCACCCGGCTCGATATGACCTTTTGGAATTGTCCAGCGATCTTTGGCGTCTTGAATCAGCAATACTTCGACATTATTGTCTTTGTCGCGCCGAAAAACGATGCCACCAGCAGTCGGTTCGCGTACAATTTCCTGGATCGACGGCTTGTGTCGATTGAAATATTTTTTAAATCGTTCAAACTTTGGATTCTGCATCGTCTGATTTTCCTTCAATAAGGTTACGGAAAGCTGTTCCTAGAACGCCGTTCACAAACTTACTCGAATTATCAGAACCAAACGCTTTCGCCAGTTCGACAGCCTCGTTAATAACCACTTTCGGTGGAACAATATCAGCAAGGTGTAGTAACTCGTAAAGGCCCATGCGTAGGATCGTACGATCAATGCGCGCGATCTGTTCGATTGGCCAGTCAGGTGCAATCGGTTGGATCCGAGCATCAAGGTCAGCAAGCTGGTCCAGTACGCCATGCGCAAGTCGAGTAACAAAATCTTTGTCGTCAATTGCTGATTCGTAACGTTCAAGGTTGCGACCTAGAATCTCATCGATATCTACGGTTTTATCCTCTGACTGAATACGAAATTCATATTCGTACAGACTTTGTAGTGCAACGATACGTCCAAGGTGTCGGTTAGAAGCCATAGCGGTTTGGTTCTTTCTGTTACTTAGGGTTGTTTAAGATACGCCTACGAATAGTAGGTGGGTTATTTTGTCGCTTTTTTAGCTGGTGCCGCTTTTTTAACGACTGCTTTTTTAACCGCTTCTACGGCTACAACTAATTTCTTTTTGCCAGTTTCACGTTTAGTAGTCTTCACTTTTACAGGTGAAGTCCCGTTAACGCGGCGTGCCAATTTTAATACAAGGTGGCTACGGCGAGTACCGGTTTTACGCGGGCTACTCTGTTTTTTTGGTTGTCCCATGGAAAGATCTCCTTTTATAGGTATTTATAATAAAACTTAGGGCTATTATAGCGAACTTTCACCTATTACTCAAGGGTATATTGACAATTATAAACATAAGTGCTATAATGATAGTATAAATAAGGAAATTATTTTATGACTGAATTACTGAATACGATGCTCGACGAACAATCTATGCACGACATCGATACCCCTAATTACGCACTCCGACGGAGTGTCGCAGTAGGCGCTGCCGCCCTCTCGGTAGTTGGCGTATTTGCAGGCATTAAGGCGGGTGAACATATTGTCGATCGCATCATCACCCCTATAGAATACTCCGACACGACAACCACTTATACAGTTCAGCAGAACGAGGGCCTTGATGCAGTCACAAGCAAAGTCGCAGGTATTAATTCCGTAGACTTTAACCTCGTCAAAGAACATATACGCACTAGTCCAGAGAATATAGACATCCTTTCAGACAAGGTCATTCAAGTAAATGAAACATTTGTCATTCCAGCGGAAGTAAAAAAACGCTAACTCGCTATACAACGATACTTACGAGCCGGCCAGGGATATAAATCACCTTGGCTGGTTCTTTGTTTTCTAGGAATTTCACGACATTCGGCTCATCAATCGCTTGCTGTTTCACATCATCCGCAGTCGTATCGGCAGCCACTGTCAATTTAGCGCGTAACTTGCCATTCACCTGCACGATGATCGTCAGTGTGTCACTGACGATCAGTGCGCTATCCCATTGCGGCCAGCCAGCTTCCTCTATTGAACTGCTATTACCTAGCTGTTGCCAAATTTCTGCAGTCATATGAGGTGCAAATGGAGCCAGCAATCGAGCAAGCGTCCCAAGCGCATCGCACCAAACGTCGTCAGAGAAACCGTCGACTTTAAACTTATATAATTCGTTCACGTATTCCATTAACGCAGAGATTGCGGTGTTAAAACTGAGGCGATGATGATCTTCCGTCACCTTGCGTATCGTCTTGTGCTGTAGTCTACGAACAGCATCGTCGTTTGTTGTGAATGACTTTTCTGCCTCAAGATATTCTTGATTTAATACCCAAACACGGTTCAAGAAGCGGTAGATACCTGCGATACCTCGAGAATCCCACGGTGCATCTAGTTCGATTGGACCCATAAATAGCAAGTAGGTACGCAACGCATCAGCACCATACCCCTGATCAATTACTTCCAATGGGTCGATTGTATTACCCTTGCTTTTACTCATCTTGCTGCCGTCTTCGGCATTAATGTAGCCGTGATAAACAAGTTTTTTGACCGGCTCTTTGAATTCAGTTAATCCCATGTCATTGAATACATGCGTCCAGAAACGAACATATAACAAGTGTGCGACCGCATGATCGCCGCCGACGTAATAATCAACTGGCGACCAGGCATTTGTAATCACAGGATCCCAAGCCTGATTACTATTGTTAGGATCGGTGTAGCGCAATAAGTACCAACTACTGCACGCGTAGCCATCCATCGTATCTGTTTCACGCTTTGCAGGCTCGCCGCATGTAGGGCAAGTCGTATTAACCCAGCCAGAAATACCAGCAAGCACTGATTTGCCGTCACCCTTTGGCGCGTAATCAGCAATTTCTGGCAACACAACTGGTAATTGGTCGTCAGGAACAGCGACCGCACCGTGAGTTTGACAATGAATAATCGGTATTGGCGCACCCCAATAACGCTGACGACTAATCAGCCAATCACGCATTTTAAAGGTTACTTTTGGCCGACCAATTTTTTCTTCTTCTAGCCACGCAGCAATCTCTTCACGAATATCGCTACTTGATCGGCCGTCAAAAACACCACTATTCATCAAGACACCTTCGCCGCGATAAACTCCAGGTTCATCATCGGGCTTATCAATTACTTCGACAACTGGCAGGTGATATTTCTCTGCAAATGCAAAGTCGCGTTCATCATGTGCAGGCACGGCCATAATCGCGCCCGTTCCGTATCCCGACAATACGTAATCCGCGATCCAAACCTGCATCTTTTCACCGTTAGCAGGATTGATTGCATAACTGCCCGTAAAGACACCTGTCTTTTCTTTATTATCACTCATGCGTTCAATTTCAGATTTCTTCACTGCATCAGCAATGTATTCTTCGACGTTTTGCTTGAATTTATTTGCCGCCAATTGTTTTGCTAGTGGATGCTCTGGGGCAAGCACAAGGAAAGTCGCGCCAAATAGCGTATCTGGACGCGTAGAAAATACTGTAATGACCGCATCGACGCCATCGACAGTAAACTCTATCTCTGCACCGACAGACTTGCCAATCCAGTTAGTTTGAGCGGTCTTAATTTTCGCCGGCCAATCAAGGTCGGGAATTTCATCAAGAAGCGCGTCAGCATAATCGGTAATTTTGAAAAACCATTGGTTCATAGATTTCTTCACAACTTCAGTACCACATCGCCAGCACTTACCACTCTCTACCTGCTCGTTAGCCAATACAGTTTTATCGACCGGACACCACCACTGCAAACTTTCTTTTTGATATGCTAAGCCACGCTCAAAAAACCTGGCAAATATCCACTGCGTCCATCGATAATATTCGGGATCAGTCGTATTAATTTCGCGCGACCAGTCAATACTTGCACCTAGTCGGTTCAATTGATTCTTGAAGTTTGCGATATTAACTTTCGTTACTTCGGCCGGAGCTGTACCTGTCTTAATTGCATAATTTTCTGCAGGTAACCCAAACGTATCCCAGCCCATCGGGTTAAGAACATTCTTGCCATGAGCGCGCTGGAACCGGGCTATCGCGTCGACGATTGCATGTTCGAATGCATGACCAGTGTGCATACCTGCGCCGCTTGGGTATGGGAACATAGCGGAAATATAGAATTTCTGCCTTGGAGAGTTGTTGTCGGCAACAAACGTTTTTTGGTCAGCCCAAAATGATTGCCACTTTGGTTCGATATCAGAGGGATTATAGCGCTTCATATATCTGCTAGTATAGCAAACTTTGCGCCTCTGTTACAAAGGACGGGGTTATACTCCCATTTCAGGCGTATCGGTAGGCGATGTTTGTGCGGATTGTATCAGTTTCATAACGTCTTGTTGTAACTGTTCTAACGTCGTCGACTCTTTCGGTGTCGTAATCTTCACAGGATGATTAAACTTTGGTTCGATTGCAACATTAACAGTTTGGTCTTTGTTGTTATCATTCTTTACAGATACTTTAGTAATCTGATGTGTCCAGCGGTCCACCCACAACTGTACATTCGTCTTGTCGCCTGTCTTTTCCTCGGCCTTTTTGACGATATCATCATCTTTCATAGCTAAGCTGCTATCGCATTTGACGAGCGTTTTGTATAGCTCTGAATTTTTATATTCTTTTGCAAACGATTTTGCAACTTCCTGATTAGATGATAATTCATACCCCAAGCTGCCGTCTTTTGCACCGAGGCTTTTCTCGATAGTAATGAACGGGTGCTTTTTATATGCGTTCGTCAGTTCGTTTTTTGTTGATGCGTCGTCTTGGATTTTACGTGCAGCGTCATTCGTACATTTTCGCGTTTTCGCAAGGTCTATGTCATAGCTTTTTAAATCTTCTGAACTGATCTTTACCCATTTGTCATCTATTTTATCGATAATTTGATCGAATAGCATCTGCGAATCAGCAGGTATTGCGCGACGGTAATTATTTACCAATCCATCAATATTCTGCACCTTAACGTACAAATCGTTTTTAGCGTCAAAAACAGCATTGCCGTCCAATGCATATTTTTGATCGTCGGCATCAAAAGCAAATTTAGCATTCAATGTCCCGCCATCGCTATTCATGTCACCGTTTAATGTGACGTTCAATTTAGTTGTACCGACTGTCGTAACAGTGCCCGTATACGCCACCGTTTTAGCAGTGATTGCATTCATTAGTGCGTCGGAAACTACTTTGTTCGGATTTTGGTACCAATACACATAAGCCAGGCCCGCGCCCAACAATACTAATGCGGTAGCAATCAAACTGATAATTAGACCCTTTTTACTTTTACGTGGTGCAGCGGTAGGAGTCGCGCCCGTTTCGACGACGTCTGACCTAGATGTGTCTTCGGCATTTGCATTAAAAGCATAAGGCACCTTGCGCTCTGGTTGCTGAACAACAAACGGCTGCGGTTGCGTATCAGGTTGCTGCGGTGTTTCAGGTTGCTTTGGTGTTTGTCCGGTATCTTCTCTATCATCCATATGCAATTTACTCCCTTATAATTTACTGTGTTTTATCTTTATATCTAGATTACCATACGGCTTATAGTTACGAGAACTTGGAAAAGAAATCGGCCTTTATCTGCAGCCATTTCGGAGATTGACGCACTAATTCATTGGTCTGGTCCAAGTTGCATAATATCTTGACCGTTTCTTCGGCATATATCCCGCCCTGCGAGCCTTTTACCAGTACGGCCGCACCTTCCTCTAGAACGCTATGAACAAACGCACCGGCATCGATGGCAGTTTTATAGCTCCGCACCTGGCAACCACGCAGACGTGCAGTTGGCGCAAGGTATTTCTCGGCTTCTTCGCCTATAGTCACAACCCACGCTAATAGATTCGGGTCACACATATTCCCGAGCTTTTCGTGTTCATTCATCGATAATTCACCTAATTCATTCATGTCACCAAGCACTGCTATGCGCTGCGGTGTCTGCAGGCTGTATAGCGCCTGCAAAGCAGAACTGGCTGCAATAGGACTCGAGTTGTACGAATCATCGATGATGATCGTGTTTTTTTGGCCCTTTAGTATGTTCATCCGACCAGGAACGGGTGTAATGATTTTTAGACCGGCTGCAATCTCGTCAACGGTCATCCCCATCTTTGAGGCAACGGCGACTGCACCCATTACTGGGCGCAAACTATGTTCACCAACCACTTTAACAGTTGTTGAAATAGGCTCGTATTCAGGCGTCATAACTAATCCTTCGTAGCCGTTTTCTGTCGTAAAATTCTGTGATTCGAAATGATATTCTGCAACACCAGTCGTGCCATACGTATTTAGTTTAGAGTTCGTCAAGAACTTGGCATATTCGCCCTCGATATCATCACGGTTAATTATAGCCAGTTCTGAAAAATTAGCCGCCATCAATTCTTCTTCGGCAACAGCGTTCATATCTTTAAAAAACTCCATATGTTCAGGGGTTACAGCAGTGACAACACCAATGTATGGGTGTAGATATTTACCAAAATGTGCAATATCACCCGGATGATCAGCGCCGATTTCTTGAATAATCACATCCGTACCGGTAGGCATTTTAATGCGTTCGCGAACCGCACGAAAAACAGATATCCACGCTTTAATATTTTTGACATTGTCAGGATATTCAATACCCAAAATTGCCAGTGGTGCACTAAGGTGCGTGTTATGATTACCTTCTTCCATGACAACGCGAAAGCGCTGCGATAATAATGTCGCGATAGCACGCTTAGTACTTGTTTTACCGACACTGCCAGCAACAACAATTAACTTAACTTCTGGGTGCTTTTTAAAGTATTTGACGACGTATCGCTCAAGTGCAAATTGGATTATAAATTTCATCATATATACCTCCTATCATAAACCATTACCTCTACTAATAAAACCAAGCTGTCCGATGGTAATAATGCAGACCAGATCGTAGTTAAATAGTGATAAGTATAAATCACGCTCCTACCTGCCATAGCCGTTCTACTATAGCCCGAATAAAACACTACTAAAAAGCCCGCCATACTGACGGACTTTTTTAATACCAGTAATAACTACGTATTATCTACTCGTGATTGACGAAACGCACTCGCCCTGGTTTTTGTACGCATTTTGAAATGTTACCCAGCCACCATTTTTACATTGATCTTTTGACGTTGCCAATGTTGGCGCCGCTTCAAAGTCATAGTTTACTCCGTTAAACGTAATGCCATCCGCAAGCAAGTTAAGATTCTGCTTTGATGTACCGACGTTATAATCAGGGTTAAATGTTCCTGCATAGACACCGAATGAGTGAACAATTGCGTCTGGATACGCTGCTTTCAATTCATTAAGCGTATAGAAGGGCTCGTTGCCCGCACCGATTACGACAATCGGTGGCACTGAATCATTAGACCAGAATCGTCCGTTATATACGTCCCATTTCTGCCACTGTCCTGCCACAACCTGACCGTTTGACGAAGGATCAAATACGAATGCAGTCGTCCAGTCAGGAATACCGTGTAGGTTAATGTTTAGTTGGTACGATACACCAGCATTTGCAGGACCACTGACGTTTTTCGTGTAATAGCTCAGATCTGTGACTTGCGCCAGTGGAATATTAGCAGATTTCAAATACTGCGCTTTTGCGCCAGGTGTTGCATCAGTCGTCAGCGCTAGAACGCCAGTAGGGTATGGTGATGTTGAATCACCAAAGTAGGTTACTGCTCCGCCTTCTTTGATATCACCAGGATACCAGCCTTTTACATCAGTCGCCTTTACGATAACCTGCATGCCGTCAGCACGTACGGATAGCGAGAAAAATAGCCCCACAAGCACAACGCCAATGGCAGATAGTCCTAATAATTTAACGAAATTACCGTGTACAGAATTGAGCTTTATTGTGGTCTTAGGCATGAAGTCCTCGTTTTTGTTTTATAGTATGCCGTAATTATACACCCTTTTTGAAAAAACTCATGCTTTTGGCGGAATTATGTCGATTTGCCGTATTTCCTTGTGGTCAATAGTACCTTCGGGCGTAATATGATATAGCAAAACTTGCCCGAATGACATCTCTACTTCGGCTATTTTATCCTCATGGATTTCTTCTAGATGCTTGATAAGGGCTCGAATAGAATTACCATGAGCAACCATCAAAACATTCCTGCCCTGTTGCAGCTGCGGCAAAACCTCTTCGTCAAAAAACGGTACGACGCGCGCATAGACGTCTTTTAACGTTTCGCCGCCCGGCACTGGGTAGTCCCAACCGCGGCGGATGCCTTTAAATGCCTCTTCGCCAATTTCTTCTTGGACTTCCCATTTATTTTTACCAGTTAGATCCCCATAATCTCGCTCGTTCACGGCGCCGTGAATATGATGCGGCACGTCAGGATGAATGCTCCCCTTTAGAATACCTGCAAGCGTCTGATGGGTTCGGCGCTGTTCTGACGTATACACAACGTTAAAACGAAGATCTCTTAACATTTCACCAATCTGCTCGGCTTCTTGGTGACCCTTTGCAGTCAGATCAACATCATTCAATCCCGTCCATTTACCTAATAAATTCCATTCCGATTCTGTATGGCGACTAATAACTAATAATCCAGTTGGGTGTTTCTTATTCATACTGTCTAGTATGATGCAAACTGGCTTATGGTTCAACCAAAGTGGTAAAATAAAGATATGAATAAATACACCATAGCTAACATTATAGGACGACAAATTATTGATTCCCGTGGCAACCCGACGGTTGAAGCGGATGTTTATTTAGATGACGGTACATTTGGCCGAGCTGCAGTACCAAGTGGCGCAAGTACAGGTGCCGGCGAAGCGCTAGAGCTACGTGACGGCGGCGACAGCTACGGCGGCAAAGGTGTCAGTAAGGCAGTAGCTAATATCAATACAGCGATCCGCGAACGCCTGATAGGATTTGACGCGGCAGACCAAGCTGGTTTGGATAGCGTACTAATCCAACTAGACGGTACAGAAAACAAGGCTGGCCTAGGAGCTAATGCCGTATTAGCCGTCAGCCTTGCTAGCGCCAAAGCGGTCGCCAATGCGCGACATATCGCGTTACATACATATATTGCCGAAATGACTGGCACGACCAACCAAAGTTTACCGCTACCGATGATGAACGTCATGAACGGTGGCCAGCATGCGGCTGGCAGTACTGACGTACAGGAATATATGATCATTCCAGTCGGTGCAGACACATTTGCGGATGCAATTCGTATTGGAACTGAAGTCTTTCACGCCCTCGCTAAAATATTAAAAGAATCCGGCTATGGCACAACTGTCGGTGACGAGGGTGGCTATGCGCCTGCGGTTAAAAATGGTAACCGTGAGCCACTTGAACTCATCGCCAAAGCAGTTGAAAAGGCAGGTTACGTACTTGGCAAAGACATCGCATTAGCACTTGATGTTGCATCAAGTGAATTATACGCTGACGGCATCTACACACTTACAACCGAAGGTCGTAATGTTAGCGCTGCGGAACTAATCGATTGGTATGATTCTATCCGATCAGAATTCCCTATCATTTCTATCGAGGATGGCCTTGACGAAAATGACTGGGCAAACTGGACCGAACTGAATTCGAAACTCGGTGACGATATTCAGTTAGTTGGCGATGACCTATTAGTAACAAATACCAAATTATTGCAGCGCGCTATCGACAAAAAAGCCGCTAACGCAATTTTGATCAAGCCAAACCAAATTGGTACATTATCTGAAACTATCACCGCCGTTCAAACCGCACAGCGTGCTGGCTGGAATACTGTTATGTCTCACCGCTCTGGCGAAACAGAAGATGTTACTATCGCCCACTTAGCCGTCGGCCTAGGTTGCGGTCAAATCAAAACAGGTTCATTGTCACGAACCGATCGTATTGCAAAATATAACGAATTGCTACGCATTGCCGAAGCAAACCCAGAGTTGACGCTAGCAAAACCTTTCCAAAAATAATCGTCCGTCAAAATAAAATACTCTGCCAATAATTGGGAGAGTATTTTATTTATAAAAGTTTTTTACTGTATCAGAGTGCTACTAGAATACTTTCTGTAACTTATGCACTACAACCAAAACGACAAGAGATGTAAAAGCGATGATTGGTAGCAATATCGAGGCTAAACTCGTAGGCTCATGCATATAGATCTCGAATATGAACGTTATCGAATAAAGAGTAGTTGTTATGAACATAAAAATGAACAAATAAAGCATCGCGTTCATGATACGCACAAGTTTCGTCCGAGACTTTGATGCCATGAAATATATGATAGCCATAGGCACAAGAATTGTCAGTGTAGACGCGGCAAATGACCAGAGCGCCTCGCTAGCATTCATATATCCATTATTCGTACCGTTCAATACTCCAGCAACAGAGACAAGAAAATTAGCGACAAACGTAAATATGACAATTCTTATAAGTACTTTCTGTACGTTGCGTGATGCTGTAAACTCTTTGTCTTTTACACGCTTAAATATATAAATAGTAATCAGTACTGCACATAATATCCCGGCTACCATAGGTATCATTTGCACAAATGGGCTTGTCCAGGTTGCAGGCGAATCACCATATCCAAGCGGTTGCCTAAACACCTCCATAAACATCAAATTAGTGATATATGACATTATCACACCAATTAAAGCAGCTAGGGTTGCCTTGAAAACCCTTGATACTTTTGTTGCGCTACGTCGTAAAACAATGTACGCAAATACAAACAATAGCAATGGCGTCAGAATGCTATCTATCATAAAGACGGGTATCCACCGCGAAAAAGAGCCTATAATATCAGGCATACTAAAAACACTTTGGAGTGTTCCCACAGTCTGTATGACATACGACGCTATCGCGGCGATAATAAACGTTATTTGTGTGGTTCGCGAAATACCGGGAGTAACTTTCGCTACTCTCTTTGCTGCTAGTTTTGGTTTTGATTTCATAAGTACTCAAATCATAGCTTAAACATTACCGTTATGCAACGCGCATTGCGTCGTGGCGTTGCCAATCTACATGAACAACGCAATCGCGGTTAACAAAATGCTGATCCGCTATAATAAAAGGATGTTGCATGATATATTATTTGCCGTTTGGTTTTTACTGCCCGCAGCGATTGCGAATGTCGCGCCTGTTTTAAGTGCGCCATTACCTGTCATTAAAAAATGGAATACACCAATAGATGGCGGGCGTACTTGGCAGGGTAAAGCGATTTTCGGCACGCACAAAACTTGGCGCGGGTTAGTTAGCGGGATGATTGTTGCAACCGTTACGTTATGGCTACAGCAACTTGCATATCAGCATATCAATTGGGCAGCGGATGTCGCGGGTGGATTGGATTATACCTTACTGCCATTATTTTTGCTTGGCCCGCTATTCGGATTAGGTGCACTAGGCGGCGATGCGATCGAAAGCTTTTTCAAACGCCGACGTGGTATTGCATCAGGAAATCCATGGGTACCATTTGACCAGATTGATTATATTATCGGCGCTATCATCGTTAGCTTGCCGTTTGTTATTGCAACACCCGCCCAATACGGCTGGATGCTTGTGCTGTGGTTTTTGATGCATTTATTATTCAGCTATATTGGTTGGTTATTGGGACTGAAAAAACGTCCAATCTAGTTTTTGTTGGTGATATAGCCAATGGCGGTATATATACCCAGACCTACGGAAATAGCAGAAACGATATAGATCATCACGGCAAGTATATCAACGCTCGAAGTGTTTAGTGCGCGTAATACGATAAATCCAAATAATGCCACCCATAGCGCCGCCATACTTATCTTGCCAATCCTAGACGGATGTAATTGTTTGTTTTTGCAACGTGCTGTCCATGCAATGTACGTGATCCAAATATGCGGTAACAATAGGACGGTCAACAGCCACCACAGCGCAATCGATGCTACGTAAAATACGATAATGGTAAAAAATGTTTCGACTTTATCAATCGCCGCATCCAGCAATTCACCCAGCGGGCTTTTGGTTTGCGTTACATCAGCCAGCCACCCATCCACAAGATCAAAAAGTCGACCAACGATAATCAATACCATGCCAACCCAATACTGTTGATTGATAATCATATACAGTCCGATCATCACCAGCCCCAACCCGACCATCGTTGCAATATTGCCCGGTGTCAGTATCCCGTTAGTTTTAACGGCAACCATTTGCCAATAGTTATATTCATCTGGGCGTATGCCCGACCAATCAGGTTTATTATTACTGCGATGAAGGTTCATTAGGTTATTATAGCAAGCGTACTTAACTTCCGGCGAATGGCGTGCCGAACACACCGACAGCCAATTCTGCCCAAGTTAATAGCAGTACCACCACAAGTATAGTGATCGCGATCATTTGATGTGTCGTCGTGCGAAGTTTTTTGACGCCAAATTCGTATATCATGCCAGTACCAAATATCAACGTTCCGATAATTATAAGGTCGAACAATCCCCAGTCTACATCATCACTAAATTGCATTGCTATCAGCGGTATTGCCAATATCGCTGCGGTTACCACCGCGATTCGGATTACGTTATTTTTATGCGACGCTTCACTAATCATATTTATCGCTTGCCTACTTCCCTGCTGGCTCATCATTACGAGCTTCATTTTTGTACTCCAAAATATCACCTGGCTGACATTCAAGTGCCTTACAGATGGCTTCAAGCGTCGTTAGCCTAACCGCCTTTGCCTTGCCATTTTTCAGGATAGACAAATTAGCCATGGTGATACCGATCTTTTCTGTCAGTTCTGTTACGCTCATTTTGCGCTTTGCTAGCATGACGTCTATGTTGATAATTATTGCCATAATATAATTCCTAAACCGTCAGATCATTCTCTGACTTAATGTCAACAGCATTCTGTATCAGCTTTTGTAGTACCGCAGCAAATGTTGCAATCACCAGTGATGCAAACATAATCACCAATCCGACCAATACTACGCCAGGCGCATCATCACGATCGCCCGCCATAAAAATGAACGGCATGCCAGCTGCAAATAACGCAAAGATTGCAACGGCGCAGTATTTTATATTTTTAAAGGTAGCGACAGATAGATTCGTGAACGCCTTGTCGGTATCAATATAATCTAGTAGTTTAAGCGCTTGATACAGTGCATAGAAAAATGGTAGCGCTGGTATATATAAACCAAGCAAAATTGGTCGATAATAACCTGTCGTATCCGAACTGATCCCAGCTGGTAACGCAACAATACATAAAATTAATACAAAAATCGCTATTATAACGATCACACCTCTTAAAAAATTCGTCGAGCTTCGCTTCATGCTTAAACCTTTCATTTACTGATACTTTAGTTTTAGCATAGTATTTATCGTTTTACAATATATTTATATTGATAATCTGTATCAATTCATCATAATTAACGGCGGGATGGAGTTCGCCCTACGTGGCCATATTAAACATTTAATGGTATTCTTCGAAAAGATAATAAAAGGGAACGTTGAATTCATGGTAACAGTAATATCTAAAGACGGGACCAAGATAGCATACAGCGTCACAGGTAACGGTCCAGCAATAATATTAGTAGACGGCGCATTCTGCTATCGCGATAACGGTCCATCAGCTAAGCTATCTCCTCTATTGAGTGAACATTTTACCGTTTACACATATGACCGCCGTGGCAGAGGCGAAAGTAGCGATACAGTGCCCTATACGATCGATCGCGAGATAGAAGATCTAAATGCTTTGCGTGCAATAATTGATGAACCTGCGTACGTCGTCGGCATGTCGTCTGGCGGAGCGCTTGTCATAAACGCCATATTGCGTGGTGTCACATTCAATAAGGTAGCTCTATTTGAGGTGCCGTATGTCGCAGCTTCTTCACCAAATGCCATTCCACCTATCGATGCCATATCGGAACTGAATCAACGAATTGAGGCAGGTAAAAGGAGCGATGCGGTCAAGTATTTTATGACTAAGGTATTTGGCGCACCTGAGTTTTTTATTTTTATAATGAAGTACGCAATGCGCTCATCGTGGATGAAAAATGAAATTGTAGCACATACATTACCCTACGACCTCCAGCTGATGGCAGACTGGAATGTACCATCTGGCGCATCAACATTGAACATACCAACCTTGGTATTAAGCGGAGAGAAAGCACCGAAAAAGTTGCGCGACGCAACCATAGCTTTAGCAAATACTTTACCTAGTTCAAAGCATGAGATTCTTGCTAAGCAGAGCCATAATGTAAGCGCAGACATATTAGCGCGTGCACTTACGAAGTTTTTTCTAGAGCAAGTCTAAGCGTTCATAAATAAAACTAGTTAGATACAGGACTGACAACGTGGTCGGACCAATATTGTAACGCCCAAGTGTTGCCATCTGGATCACTAAACCAAGCATAAAGTACGCCACCCATGTCTTGCACTTCACCTACATCAACCCCACGGGCTATTAGGGATTGCCTTGCTTTATCCATATCCTCAACAACCAAGTGCAATCCTTTGACTGATCCAGGCACCATATCCGTGAGTTCGCCCATTCCCGTCCCAAAAACAATTGCACATCCCGAACCTTTTGGAGTAAATTGAACGACACGCATTGCATCAGATATTCGAGTATCATGCTTATCTTCAAATATTTTGTCATAAAATTCTATAGCACGGTCAACATTAGATACTGGGACGGGGACTAGCTGCAGGTCCATTTTAACTAGCTCTGGTAAATCGTTTGTATCTGACATAGTCAACTCTTTGCTTTCCATTAATGTATTTCTATTAGAAGTGTGCCCCTATCATCATTAAATAGATACGGTCTCAGCAATAATCACGTCACAAACGCAAACTTTACCGTACAGCCGCGTACCAGCCCCGTGTCGACTTATCAGTACTATGCCAGTGAGCCTTAAAGTACTCTTTGCGTAAACGCAGATAACCAAGCGAGCAGTCCATTATATAGACTGCTTTATCGTCATAATCCACCACAGCCGCATAATGACCCTCGCCTGCAAATGCATGAAAGTAGTTAATAATCACGTACGGATTCTCGCCCTTACTTTTTGCTTCATCGACACAACGCTTTATGTCCGTAAGTTCTGCATCATACTTCGTTTCCAACACCTCTAAACCTACTCGTTCATGGCCTGTAAGCGCTACTATATCCTCGTCGGTAATGCCGATATCTGGCTGTGCACCACAAAGTTCAGCCAACCCTACCTCTGTTTCTGAGTAATCACCTCGCAGTAAACGCATACCATTTAATAACGTCGTTGGCCCACAACTATATAGCAGTTCTTGATAATGTATTTTGTACCTTGGGAATGATCGCGGCTCTACTAGTCGCCTTTCAGCTTTGCCATTTATTTCTGCATGGACCATTGCAACTTGCGTACCACGTAGTGTAATAATTTCTTCTGCCAGCGCCACACCGAGCGATAGGTGTCGCTCACTTGGCATGCCGTCTATTGTAATCACCTGACGTCCGACATCTTCTTGCATAGCCGCAAGCCCTTTGCCCAATTCAGAATCTTGTCCTACCGACAACAGAATCGTACTCCGCTCTAAAAGAGTCATAAGCGGCTCGATGCATATATTTGTTTTTGACAGCAGGCTTTCACTACTGAACTCGCTATTTTCTTGAATCGCAATGCTGAGGACGGCTTTAGTATCCATTAAATCTACGGTTGTGTACTGACCGGTCATGCTTACATTCCTTTATTCTATTCAGTCAATCATATACTAAGATGCGTATTTTGCAAGCATAAACACAATGGATAAATCGTGCGTTCGAATGGATACCCCTCCTGCAAGGCAGATTACTTCTTTTTTAGGTTCTGATTCATCCACATCAGAAGTGGTAGTTCTAATACCATACCAATTACAATCGTGCCTACTACTCCAAGAGTCGCACCAAGACTACCCCATACTGCATTAAAAGCACTGCCAACATACAACGTAACGTAGACGATAGCGGGAAACAATAACAGAAAAGTAATCGCGGTCGCAACGACATACTTCTGACGGCGAACCATCCCCCTTACTAGCACAGCGACCACAACAGCCACCGCTAGAATGACACCATTAATTACCGCAAACTTATCAGCGCTCACAGGAAGGTCGTAGCCGCCAGAACGGCTAGGCAGATATAAATTCATGAAGCCTGCCAGATGTGGAAATGCTACATACAGCATGAATAGATGCAATAAACTCAACATGATTAGGACGGCTACACAGATATACGTGTATATTTTGGGGTTAATTTGTTGGTGAACTAATTTATTTATAAGCATCTATCTATCATAACAGAATATCCCTATTACTGGCATCACTACTGGGCGCCAAAGAAGCCTGCTAGCACGGGTGCATTCGTGTCCTGCATAATTATTTCCCTACTTTCAGTTAACATACTACTAAAGGTGATGTTCCTTTGTCATACATAAATTGATGCAGACTAAGATATAAGTGTACTAAAACCTATGCTTCAGATTGTGGATTAAATTCTGGACTCATCCACATAGGCTCCCATGTGTGCCCATCAATATCCTGTACTTCTAAGCCGAACATCATATCAGCTGGAGCGCCACTCTCCACTTGGTAGAAGTCGCCACCGTTTTTCTTAGCCGTGTCCGCAAAATGTTGGACCGCTTCTTTTGATTCCATAGACAAACATAGCAGCACACCACTTGTACGTTTAGTATCCGCAATTTCCTTATTAATAAAGAAGGACTTATAAAAGTCATGCGCTAGGAGCATTACTGCAATTTCATCTGACCAAACCATACAACTACCACTTTCGTTCGAAAATGCGGGATTCATAGTGAATCCGAGTTCTTGGTAGAATTTAGTAGATTCATTCATATCACTGACAGGTAGATTGACGAAAATTTGTTTGTTCATGTTAGCTCCTTCAATATTTATTGCACTTATGATTAGTCTTCGTAATCAAAGCATGCCCATTACTCCTAGGCGCTATGTCAGACACCTGGGTTGAATTCCACTGTCCACTCAATACCATATTTATCCCTAAACATCCCAAAATACGTACCCCACGGGCTATCGCCAAGCGGCATTTCGATAGTTCCACCTACCGTAAGGCCGTTAAATATTTTGTCGGCTTCTTCACGACTTTCCACGTTGACCGATATCTTAGATCTATTTTCATTCTCACTTACTGGGCCTAAACTTTCTGGAACATCGTTGGCAATCAAAGTACTTCCACCGATTGGCAAAACAATACGCATGATTTTATCTGCTTCATTTTCTGGTACAGGGAACTCAGAGCTTTCTAGATCTTTGAAGCGTACAATCATTGTGAACTCGCCACCAAATACAGATTTGTAGAAATTGAAGGCTTCTTCAGCATTCCCGTTGAAATTAACGTATGGATTGATAGTTGCCATATAATGTTTTCCCCTTAATAAGAATTTGTTTCACTTCATTTCTATTCTAGCAAATAAATCTTATCTCAATTAGGTGTATTGTCTTATTGCATAGAAATGGTGCGCCATAGGCTACGAAGTTAAAGCGATTTACATGAAGGGAGTCTACTGAAGTGATTAGGCGTAAAACACTCATATTCATATGTTGTTAACGTAATTATCACCTCAGTAATGCACTGCCATCAACAACGATTTGACTACCCGTCATATAGTTAGATATATCACGTGCAAGGAACAGAGCGACTATTCCTACTCGATACCCTTAGCGCCACCAATTACAATGGCTGCTTTACCTTTTATATTTAGTAATTCTGATAATTCTTGGATAAAATACCCCTCTTGAATTAAGTTAACTTTGCTCTTCGCAGAAGTTGAGCATTTAGTGCAACAACTACCGTAGATACGGACATCAGAACAGCACCGAGTGCAGGAGCTAATACTATGCCCGCACTATATAGAACGCCAGCAGCCAAAGGAATAGCGAATAAGTTATAGCCAGTCGCCCAAAGCAGGTTCTGAGCCATCTTGCTATAGGTCCGTTTTGAAAGGTTAATCACCTTTATGACATCTTGTGGGTCGCTTCTCACCAAGATTATGTCTGCCGACTTGATAGCAACATCCGTACCAGCGCCGATGGCTATGCCGATGTCAGCTTGCGTAAGTGCAGGGGCATCGTTTATACCGTCGCCAACCATAGCAACTTTTTGTCCATTTTTCTGCAACTCTTTAACTTTTGCCGCCTTATCTTCAGGTTTGACTTCAGCAAAATACTGGTCTAATCCAAGCTGTTTCGATACATATGCCGCAACCTCGTCCGAGTCGCCAGTTATCATCGCCGTTTTAATACCCATTTTCTTTAATGAAGCTATCGCCCGCTTTGACTGCTCGCGGACCATGTCCGCCAGACCCAATGCGCCGATAACATTATTGTTCGTGATTAAATACACTTCAGTCTTGCCTTCTTTAGCAGCCTGCTTGACCACTTTGGCAATATCCGCAGGGACGGTCAGTTTGTTCTCCTCAATATAACGGTAGCTGGCTGCAATATACACTTCTTTACCATGATGTAATGTACCTTGCACGCCCAAACCTGGCAACGCTTTGAAATTAGCTAGTTTGTCGAACAGAACATGTTGCTCCTCAGCTTTCTTTACTATGCCCTTACCGACGATATGCTCACTATTTTGCTCAAGGCTAGCCGCCAACTGTAAAATACCATCCTTTGTGTAGCCTTTTGTAGCCCAAATATCAGTAACCCCGTGCTCTCCTTTTGTCAGAGTTCCTGTCTTATCAAATAGCACCCAATCCAACTTACGCGCGGCTTCAAGAGCAAGTCGTTTACGGACCAGCAAGCCATTCTTCGCCGATAGCGTAGTAGATATCGATACGACCAAGGGTATCGCAAGCCCTAATGCGTGCGGGCAAGCAATAATTAAAACAGCGACAGACCGCTCTAAAGCAAATCCGGCATCTTTAGCAATCAGCCAAAAAATAAATGTAGCGATAGCGGCAACAATTGCGACGAGTGTCAGATAATACGCCGCTTGATCCGCAAGCATCTGCACATTAGATTTCGAACTTTGAGCTTCGGCGACAAGCCGCATAATCCCGGCAAGTGCCGTATCTTGACCAAGCTTTGTAACCTTGACGGTCAATGAGCCGTCTTGGTTACCCGTACCAGCAACAACTTCATCATCAACGCCTTTATTCACGGGTTTACTCTCGCCAGTGATAGCGGCTTCATCGACCGATGAGCTACCGCCTACAACTACACCATCAACGGGTATACTTGCACCAGGTCGTACTAGAACCAGGTCGCCAACACTCAGATCACTCACTAACACCTGTGTCGGCTTGCCATTTACAAGCTTTTCGGCTTTGTCGGGTAGTAGCTTTGAGATAGCATCAAGTGCATTCTCAGCTTTAGCCACTGACGCCATTTCAAGCCAATGACCTAGTAACATAATGGTTACTAAAGTTGCTAATTCCCAAAAGAAACCATCACCCTCTATGAAAAACTGGGTCGCGACGCTATAGACGTAGGCGGTGATAATTGCCAAACTTATGAGTGTCATCATACCTGGCAGCTTTGCTTTTATTTCGCCTAGTGCGCCCTTTATAAATACCAAACCGCCGTAAAAGAAAATGATGGTACTAACAATAAATGGTACATATACTGAACCGACAAAACTCGGGGGCGCAAAGTTAAACCAGTGTTGGATCATTTCAGAATACGCAAGTACGGGTACCGTCAGTAGTAGGGATAACCAGAACTTATCTTTGAACATTGCCACAGAATGGCCGGCGTGCTTGTCGTGATCGTGCTGCTCATGTTCGGCATGATGCGAGTGATCCATATTAGTGGCCGCCGTGCATCATCTGCATTGATTCGTCAGATGCATAATCCCATTCTTGCTGCCAACGCTTCATATCAGCAATCTCTTTATTTTGTGCCGTTATTACATCAACGCCTAGTTGCTTAATTTCATCGTGTTTCGCATTCGTTGCGGTCAGCTTTGCCATATCGACAGCGCCCTCGTGATGACTGATCATCATTTCAATGAATGCCTTGTCAAAATCATCGCCAGTTTTATTTTTTAGCTGCCCCGTCATGCCCGCCATCGACATAGAGTCATGGCCCACAGCACCAGGCTGTTGCATACTATTTGAGTTCATTCCCATCATCTGCATCATGCCTACGTTGTTATTATTCACGGCTTGCCCTGCTGTAAACCCGGTAATAACGACGCCGATTAGTAGTCCTATTATTCCCATCAATATACTGTCTTTATTCATCTCGTTACTCCTTATTTACTTCTTACGTTGGATAATTCATACAAACCTAGCAGCTCTTCGATGGCTTGCTCCTGAACAGCCTCTGATTCTGACGCTAGATTTGCTTTGATATGAGTTCGTACATGATTTTCGAGTATTAGTTTATTAAGTGATCCAATTGATTTTTGAATAGCCAGACTCTGCGTCAGGATGTCCATGCAGTAATCTTCATTTTCAATCATCTTTTGAACGCCACGCATCTGCCCCTCAAGTATCTTGGCGCGATGTAACGCTCGTTGTTTTATATCGCTTATCATACATTTACCATATACCCCCAGGGGGTACCAGTCAATGTAATATTATATCCGCGAAAATAGATATTGGACCCTATCTGTCACAGGTTCACCAAAAACGAAAGTAACCGTTTTATCCGAAAATCTTTTGCTCAGCCTCTCGCTGCCGAGCGGGGTCGGTCGTATCAGCCCGATGCATCCAGAAGCGATGGTTATCAATCATTTTCGTAAATTCATCGTATTTCACCGTTAGCTCATTTAGTACTTTTTCATCGTTACGTAAATTACTTTTCTCTTTATTTAGTTCTCGCATTTCATTCGCTAACCTTATATCGGGCAGGCCAACCAAATGCGCCGACGCCCCTTCGATGACAATTTCCAGTTCGGTATGATGAATGTGTTTTTTGACACTATCAATTGCTTGCTTTAATCTATTGATCTGATTATGTACCGCTTCTTTGTCTTTAATCAGATCGTTTGTTTTAGCATAGATTCGTTCCGCAACCACACTCATCATCACTTGTTTACCTCCATTTATATTTTTGTGTAACAGCCTTATTTAGCCGTAGCAAGATTTTCGCCTATTCCGTGTCCATGTTCGTATATATACTCATTAGAATATCCTTGAAGTGAGTACGGACTCGATATACTACCTTAGTCCTTGCTAAGAAGTACGGTTTCGAACAGTTCATCAGCCCCAGATTCTGGTCTGGCAAAAACGGCCATTTTGATAGCCTGCGGAACCAGCCGCAACGCAACGTACTCACCTGCAAATAACTTCTCTAGGGGTGGAAGTTCCCGGCCACTAACCTCTGCCGAATATTTATATGATTTGTTCATGACCGTTTGCATCCCGTCTTTATCATCAATCACCTCAACATAACCTACCACCTGAACAGATGCTTGCTCTTGTTCGTCATAGATGGCGAGTGCGACGTTTTTATTTTCTTCGATGTTTTTATACTTTTGCGTCTCGCTTTTCGTAATGAATGAAAAGGTGTAATCTTCATTGAACGTCACGTAAATGACTGCTGCATGGGGATTTGCCGCAGCGTCAGCCGTAGCCAGCGTGCCGCTATGATGCGACTGTAGAAAATTATTAATATCGTCCATAGCTTCAGGTGAACTGGTTGATTGTATCTGCATGATTACCCCTTTTTTTGTGATTAATTCCTGCCTGTCTCAATATATATTCACCGACCATATAGCTTCCAGATACATAATTAGCTTACACTGTTTAGTATAAGCTAATTATGCTAAACGCGTACTTCAGTTACATTCATAAATAGCACAGACGAACAGCGCATCACTGAAAACTTCAAGTCAATTGACGTAACCCGTCACACGTGAACGTATACATTGACCTGTTTTTTTTATTTTACTGATTTACTCTTTGACGAACGTTTACCAATCGAGCTATCAGGCAATTCATTCCGCAACCACACAACAGCCACTAGGCTTAGCGCAAACAAATGGCCGAAAATATCTTCGACACCAAGCAAGATTGCTGTCAGTGTCATCAAAGCCGCCACTATAGCGGTCGTTAGACGTGGCGCGATATTCAGCACAAGCGTCAGTCCCACAACAAACTCGGTAATGCCCGCTACAATAATGAACAGTCTGTCGCTTACACCTATTCCTTGCAGCATATTCCAGTTGTGTTGCTGCAGAAAGTCAGCGCTCAGGCCTACGCCCAGCAACTTTTCGCTCATCGCCAATGTCATCAGGCCAATACCAACAAATATACGCAGCAATGATTCGGGATTAAGAAGTGGCTGAAGTCTTTCATGCCAAGTAAGTGTATTCAAATAGTTCTTACCATACAGCAATAGATACAGACCGATGCCTACATACTCGACAAGATCAAGCACATCCAGTAGCGGACGTACGAATACCAGCGATATAAAATATGCCAATAGCATTACTGTTGCAGCCCAGCGTATTTTAAAACCAATAATCAACATGACGCCCGCAGTGGCCAAAATCATAGAAAGCACAGGCGCGATGACGTGTACGTCGGTCGGGACATTAGGAGCGAAAAGTAACCCTTTGGCGGCATTAATTACAAGTAATAATCCGGTAGTATAACGTACGATATACGGGATGGCTTTCGCGTACTTGCCTAATGAATTATCTAATTTACGGGTGATGCCGAATTTTATCAGTAGCCGATGTATTATCAGCAGCAAACCAGTACCGACTAAATACCTATTGCGACCATCAGCCATTCTGACGATGAAAGTGCCGCTACGGGATGCTTCCCTTCTTCTACGAACCATTTGATGTGTGCGAAATGTGGCTGCATGTTTTTTTACCTGACTATGTTTTAGTGTTGCGTATATATTATAGACTCTAACACCAAATTACCGACAGTGGTAAACAAGATTCCAGTGCCGGTCGGCGAGACACTGGATATCGTAGCACGCTCAACTTATTATTTTGAAGAGGTCGTGAGGTTGAATATTCATACCAATAAAAAAGCCCCAGACTGGCTGGGACTACTTTATTGGTGCACCAGATGGGTGAAAGTTTTCACCTTATAAGAGATGAATACTACTCATGGAGGTCAATTCTAGATGTACCATATCGAGAGTATCTATCGATCGAATGAGTGGTGAGAGTTACACTAGAGGTTC
>JAQGGY010000070.1 GCA_028289095.1 Candidatus Saccharimonadota bacterium | reverse complement strand
CACCATCCGACCAGCGTCATCGTTCAAAGCTATCAGCCCTCACATCCTGCCGTTGTCGATGGCTTGGCGCAAAATTATGCAGATTTCTACACCACCACCCTAGTCGAACGCCAGCGTTCACACTTCCCACCCTTCACGTATTTATTAAAGCTGACCTGTATATATAAAACTGAAGCCGCGGCGGTCAAAAACGCACAAAAACTCGCTAAAGAACTCCGTAGCATCGCAGTCCCTGGCGTACAAATCTTAGGCCCCACTCCTGCATTTTATGAGCGCCAACGCGACACGTACCGCTGGCAACTGACACTCAAATCACCAAAGCGCGCAGCACTTGTTGAAATTCTACCGCATGTCCCACCAACACACTGGCAATACGAACTAGATCCAACCAGCTTGCTATAAATTTTTTAACCACCCCTGTTTTTTCTGTTTCATGTCAGTTATAATAAAGTGTAATGAAAAAAGAAGCCATCATCACGTTACCTAACCCGCATTTGCGCACTAAATCCACAAAGGTTCATGTCATTACTGATGATACTATTCGCTTAGTAGATGACATGACAGCCGCATCAATCGATTGGGAAGATTCTCGCCCGCATGAAATTAGTGCGGCGCTTGCAGCCGTACAAATCGACAACTTGGAACGCGTTGTCATTATTCGCAGTGATTTTGATGATAAAAGTGCCCGCGAATTTACCGCACTGATTAATCCTGAAATTATTAAATACGAAGGCGAAGTTGTCGCGGATTATGAAGGCTGCCTGAGTGTCAGTGGCGTTTATGGAAAAGTTCCCCGCCACACGAAAGTCCGCGTCAAAGCCCTCGACCTAGAAGGAAAAGAAGTCCGATTTAAAGCCGACGGTTTCCTAGCGCGCGTCATCCAACACGAAGTTGATCACACAAACGGCATTGTATTTATCGACCATCTGCGCGATCAGACTGACGCATTTTACACTCTCGACGAGAAAGGCGAGCTACAGCCATTAGATTATGATGAACACATCCGCGACAATAGTATTCTTTGGGACTGAAGATTTTAGTCTAACAGCACTCACTGGACTAATCGAAGCCGGGTATACTATTGGTGCCGTCGTCACAAAGCCCGACAGCAAAAAAGGACGCGGACAACAGTTAGTCTCGCCACAGGTCAAAGTCCTAGCGACGAAATACAATATTCCCGTCCTGCAGCCGCGTACATTAGACGAAATCATCCCTGACATTAAAGCACTCGGCGCACCCACTGGCGTGCTTGTCAGTTACGGCAAAATCATCCCTCAATCAATCATTGATTTATTCACGCCGGGTATTATCAACCTACACCCTTCCCTGCTGCCAAAATACCGTGGTCCGTCACCCATCGAATCAGCTATCAAGAATGGTGACGCCGTTACAGGAGTCACGATTATGCAGTTATCTGCAAAAATGGATGCCGGCCCCATTTACGCCGCCAAAGAACACGCACTTTTCGGCACCGAAACTCGCCCAGAACTGTATCACGCGCTTGCTGATGTTGGAACAAATCTATTACTCGAAAACCTACCTGCCATTATTGATGGCACCCTCAAGGCAGAACCCCAGGACGAGTCTGCAACCAGTTACTGCCAGCTACTACAAAAAAGCGACGCACATCTAGATTTAACATCCATGTCAGCGCAACAAGCGGAGCGAATTATTCGCGCCCATATTGGCTTTCCTAAAAGTAAATTAACACTACTAAACCAGGTTGTCATCGTAACAAAAGCACATACCGCACCCCAACCAAAAACACCGCTCGACAGTGTTTGCAGAGACGGTGCTTATTTATGCATCGATGAGTTGACTGCACCTAGTGGTCGTCACATGGATGCGGATGCATTTTTGCGCGGCTACGCAGCCTGATTACTACCCAAGATAGCGTCACGGTTACCCACGATTTCGCTCTTGAGTTCCTCTAGAACAACAGCAACGACTTGACGGTAATCGGGGCGATTCAAACTAAGCCACTTTAATGACGCATACTCCGCAAGTACGGCAGCATGATCAGCATCAGCTGGAACGTTTGCACGTAACTGCTGATAGCTTGGGTCGTTCTGATAATCAGGTACGTTGGCAGTAATCCATGCGTAGACCTTTTCATCATTACGATCGACAAACGATTCGAATTCGGTTAATTGCGCTTCGGTCAAGCCGTCAGACAAACGAGTACCAACGCGTAGCTCAAGCTCGCTATAGATATGCTCTTTAAATGCCTGCTTTTGATCGTCTGGCAATTGGTCTAAGCCTAGCTCTTGTAGAAATTTATCATCCAACTGAAACATACATGTTCCTTCCGTCTTATCAACTATTCTGACTTAATTCTATCATACGACAACATATTTTATCACTGTTAATTACTTTTTACGTGCACCATAAAACATATTGTTCGCCGCATCAACTGGCGCGCTTGGGTTAATACCAAAGGCGGCTGCTGCCATGCCAACGACACCAATTGCTACTACGCGGGCAGCTTCTTTACGACGCTCGTGCTGTTCACCGCGAACTTGTTTTTTATACAGGTTTGCCAGGTGTTCCTGCGCAAGGCGTACTTTATCATCGTCCGTCGTCGCCTGTTCAATCGATTGCACAACATTTTGTACGTCAACAGTCGCATCGACGGCTTTACCGTGAATGTTCATCCATTCAACAAATTTACTTGCTTTCGTACCCTGAAGTTTATCGTACGTCGATCCTTGCAATGCAGCCTGTTCATTAACCAAGAACTTCATGACCGCAACGTTCTTTTGCGATTCCGTAAGCGTATCACCCCGCAGCATGTCAGAAGTAACAAATTGGCCTAATGTAATCAGCTGCTGGTTATAAGCACTGGTGACTTCTTTACTCTTTTTACTAGGCAGACTAAATAATCGGTTGTGTCGGTTCGCCGTCAAGCTAGCCATTTCCTCGCGAAGCGCATCTAACTGTGCAAGGCCATTTTCGATCGCAGGATCGTCATTAGGATTATAATCAATTTTTTCAAAGGGAGGTGTTGGCCGCTTCGATACAATAGGCTCTTTTTCGTTAGCGGATGCTTGCTGAGCCGAGTCGCTAGATTCTTCAGCAGCCACTTGTTCCGTATCGCTGACTGGCAATATTGCAGTTTCTTCTTCTGCTGTTTTCTTTAGCAGTTCACGGCGTATATCTGCATTCAAAATATCTTCTGGCGTATTCAATAGCTCATCCCGTGAACGTCTACGTTTATTGATGACCTTAAATCCACGACGCTGATCTTCTAGATATTGTCGTTCTTCGTCATCCATTTCATATGCTGGTTCGGTATTAGTAGCACTAGTCAAAGGGTCGGATGAACCAGTTACTTGTTCAGCGACTGGTTGTTTTGCACGATTTTGCTGACGAGCGTCATTTTTTCGCTGCGCGAATGCTTCCCGAATACTACCAGGCGTCGGTATGACAGTGGGCATGCCTGCAGGTGAGGAATCAGTAGTCACCCGTACTCCTTCAGTCGAAGAAGTATTGCTTGCTGCGCGTTGATCTTGCACTTCTTTTAGACGTTTCGCTTCCCTGCGCTGTGCACGTGCAGCCATATTACGAGCTGCCTTTTCAGCGGTACTTGGTATTGATTCACTAAGCGCCTCATCGAACAACCAACGAATAGCTTCCATGTTTAGATCAGGATCAGCAATTGTCGCCTCAAGCCCTTCGTTGGTCAAAAAATCATTTTCTATATGCTCACCGATTGCTCGGTACGGCATTGCAATAACAGACGCTCCTGGTTCAATTGTAAACGTACCCTGATCCATGCGATCTTCCGCACCTAATATTTGCGGGCTATAGCCGTCACGCACATAGATAAATCCGACACCTTCGGGGCTACTATCAACTTTCCAATTAACTTCACCACTTTCATTAACAGTAAATCGCGATGGGATGATAGGGTCAGTGTCATGGTTCTGACTTTTTGGAGATACGGCATATTCAGTAAACGGTTTTTCGGCGGTCGGCTCGGCTACCTGGAGTGCAATACGAGATGTATCTGGCGAATATTCCGGTGTGCCAACCTTATTTAGATCAAGACGTAGTTCGCCTTGTCGTTCATGTGCCTGTCGTGGTCGTTCAATTGTCTGTGTCATGTCTGTTTTTTTATACCTTCTATACTATGTATATTAGCATAAATACAATAAAAAAGCAAGTACTATATACTGTACTTACTTTTTTACAATATGCTGATGCTTATTTAAGGGTGCGTTTAACGAGCTCCCTGGTGAAGAATTCGAGCTTGTCACCCTCTTCAAGCAGCAGTTTTTTGTCTGTTTTCAACGAAATACCACACATTTCACCTTCGAATACTTCTTTGGCTTCTTGTTGTTGGCGCTGCACCTTGGTGACTTCAACTTCACCAAGCACTTCT
Organism: Candidatus Saccharimonadota bacterium; assembly: GCA_028289095.1. Lineage (GTDB taxonomy): Bacteria > Patescibacteriota > Saccharimonadia > Saccharimonadales > Saccharimonadaceae > UBA6022. Next base: position 580 of record JAQGGY010000070.1, on the reverse strand, counting down.
TTTTCTTTGCCACGTATGACACGAGCAAGGACATTAGGAACGGCTTTGCCACTCGTTACTTCACCGCCGGCAATTACTTCATCCTTCAATGTACGGAAAATACCTTTGATAGTGAGTTTTCCGATTTCAGTTTCGACGACTTCAGGAGCAAGCATTGCTTCCATTGAATTACGAGCATCATCTAGTAGTTCGTAGATGATTTTAAAGATACGGACCTGTACTTTGTCGCGCATCGCAAGACGCTTAACTGCAGGTGGCAATTCGACATTGAATCCGTAAATAATCGTGTCACTATCGGAGGCCATGCGTATATCACTTTCTGATATACTGCCGACACCGCTACCGATGATACGTAAGCGAATTTCGCCGTCAGTGTCAACAAGACGTAAACTGTCCATCACGGACGTTAACGAACCCTGAACGTCGGCTTTTACAATAACATTCACCTCTTGGGTGTCATACTTTTGATTCATCATTTTCAGAAGATCGGCGCCAGTGACATTTGTACTCGCCGCGTTCTTTTCGCGTTCGATACGGGCACGTTCGGTCATTTGACGAGCTTCTTTTTCTTTGTTGACGA
>JAQGGY010000067.1 GCA_028289095.1 Candidatus Saccharimonadota bacterium | reverse complement strand
ACCTAGTGTCAGGGTACCGCCAGCAAAAATCGCAAAAATTAACCCTAGCGGGCCTTTCCTTTTAAGCAAAGCGGTAATGTTGGCAGGAGTTAGACGTTCGCCGCGTTCCATTGGTTTACTGCCATAGACGCCACGGCCAGATACTTTATTTGCCCACGATCCGTTTTGTTCAGCATCTTTCGCTGCATCGATGTTTTTGTTCGGATCTTTTTTTGATTTAGACGGATCTGAACTGTCATTTTCCTGGCTATCATCGCCAGATTGATCTATGTCATCATATTCGTCTTGATTTGATTCACGCGCACGAAGAGACTCGGGGCTATAACGATCGTCTGCCGCTTTTTTTTCGTCTAGATCTTTGTTAAATGCCATAATTTGCCTTTATTATACGCTATATTCGCCGGGATTCATGTAACCATTATTAGTTTGAGTTGGCGCAGGTGCTGCTGTATTACGTAGCGGCGTGGTTGATATAAGTCCCTGCTCGGTCGGACTGGCTTGAATTTGAATGTGGACGTGGTTTTGTCCAGCAAAGAACAATCCTTGCCCTACCGGGAAGTTTGCTAGGCGCTTCTTTTCTTCCTCGGTTAATTTAAAGACATCCGATAATACATCGACGGCGCTTGATGATTGTTTCAGTAACAGCTGCATCGATGAGTTAGCAACAATCGCGCGGCCCATTTTACTACCCATAAAGTCTTCGACGTCCTGGGTAATGGTTGTTAACCCAAGGTAATATTTTCGGGCGCGTTTCGCCAAGCTAAACAAGAAGTTAGCTGAGTCATCATATTTCATCAGTTGCCATGCTTCATCAACGATCAGCATACGCTTTCGCTGTTGTGAGCGGGTAATGTTCCAAATGTGCGATAAAACGATGTACATAGCTACTGGGCGTAGTTCGTCCTCTAGATCGCGGATATTAAAGACGACCATGTGGTTATTTATATCGATGTTACTTTGCTGGCTAAAGATACCCGCAAATGTACCAGACGTATATTTACGCAGACGCTGCGCAAGTGCTGGCCCTGTACCACCCATATGGAGTAGTGTGTCATATAAATCAGAAATAGTTGGCGGCAATGAATTGTGCGTTAACGGATCGCTGGTAATACCTGCGCGGGCGTATGTATCAATCAGGCCTTGATCTAGGTCGGCTTCTTCTGCTGGGTTAAGTCCTGCCATTAGTTGCCCGCCAGCGGTCATCTGGCTGCCACCTAGCATCAATCGCAGCAATCCGTGAAGTGTGACCAAGTTGGCGCGAAGGGCGTCATCTGCTTCTTCGCTGTCGATGACGCGAGGTAAGTCGAATGGATTAATACGCGTATCGGCATTCAAACTTAGGCGAATGTAACTACCGCCAACTGCGTCGGATAATTTTTGATACTCGTTTTCTGGGTCGATAATCAAAACATCGGATCCAACCATCATACTGCGCAAGGCTTCTAGTTTGACGGTAAATGACTTACCTGCACCAGACTTCGCAAAGACGACCATGTTGGCGTTTTCCAGGCTAAATCGATCAAAGATTACTAATCCGTTGTTGTGCATATTAATCCCGTACAACACGCCTTTTTCCTGCGTTAAATCTGCACTGGTGAATGGGAAGCTGGTACTGATTGCACCTGTATTCATATTGCGGCGAATTTGCAGTTGGTCGCTCATCTGCGGAATCGTACTGTTCATACCTTGCTCTTGCTGACTACTGGCAACTTTGCTGAATATTAGTTGCTGACCAAATAATGTCTCGATTTTATGCTGAACGAAACTGAGTTCATCGAGACTGTCAGCGTACAGCGTGACATATAGGCCATAGCGGAAAAAGCGCTCGGCACCAACTTGTAATTGATCACGCAGTTCTTCGGCATCAGCCATAGCTGCTTCGATACCTGGATCGCGGGTTTTACCCTTTTCGCTATTGATCGACATCGATGCTTCTAGCTGAGTGACTTTTTTGCGAAGGTTATTTAGCACAACTTGACTGTCTACAGGATAAATAAACATACTGATATCCAGTACTTCGTCGATATTAATTAACGTACTTAACCAACCAGTGTAAATCTGGCGTGGATAGCCATAGACATATAATGTACGGCCGTATTTTGTGCCAAGGCGAAAGTGGCTAGAATGAATTTCAAGGCTACTCGGTGCGATCAGGTCACGTAATGTCGTCATACCTTTTAGGAAAGCTTGTTCAACTTCGACTTGTTCAGCTTCGCGTTGTTGGGCGGCAATATCAATTGGGTCAAGTTTTTTAGCCATAATTACATACCCCCTTCTTGTAGGTGTGGTCGTGGTGCTTCGCCAGCACCTTTTCGAACGTAGGTAGACGTGACGTTTTCAAAATCGCCTAACGGTTCGCGCACGGCGGTATCTGGGTTGTACATATTATAGTAAAGCTCACCTAATTCTTTAGTATTTAATTGCACGCTTTTTACGCCAAGCTGAAACAACCCACTCGTGACCGAATCAACCCGGTTTTTTATTTCATCCTTTGCTTTGTCGTAGGTCATTTTATCAATTTTCGTCGCCGTTGTTTTTGGCTGAGCAAAAATTTTACCAAAGAATCCTTTACCTTGTTCTTTGATCGAGTTCAAGTCCCCTGCTGGGTAGTACGGAATAACAATAAAAAAGCTTTTGTCCATAATATTAGCTTCTTGTGACAGGATATCGATAAAGTTAATGTAATCATCCATCAACACGTTCAAAAGCATATTGTCTTGGGCGCGGCGGATTGTCGATAGTCGTTCGATATAGGGACCGATATCAACTCGTTGTGATCGGATAAAAATTTGAATTGGAAAATACAATGCGTTTAAGAAGTTTTGATAACTAAACTCAACACCTTCGCGCTCGCGAGAACTCATCAGGTCAAAGTTGATAGATTTACAGGCGACGACTGCACGGAAGCTACTATCACTCATAATAACCATGCCATCACGGATTTCAGATATCAGCAAACTATTCTGTGTCGTATTTTGAGGCACAGAAGGTTTGGCTGGCTGGCCGTTTACGACGGGTGTTTGCGGTTGCTGATTAGAACCGATAGCACCGGGGTTCATTGGCGTAGCCTGAGGTTGCTGTTGATTATTTGGCGGCACGATCCCATTTCTTCCTTGTTGTTACAACTATCTCACCTTAGCGTAGCGATATCACCACTTCGTTTTCATCGGCTTCTTGCTGACGAATGCGGTTCGCTTCGTGCGCAATTGTCTCGATAGATAAGTCGGCGTTGTTTGCTAGGTTTATTATATCAGGTGAGACAACATTTCCGCTAGTGGTTATTGGTTCTGGTTCCATCACAGGGGGTGGCGGTGGCGGCGCTGCAGTTGGTGATTGATATTGTTGCTGCTGTTGCGGCGTTGGCTGCGTATATTGCTGCGGAGTGCTGGCTGGTTGCGCACTTAGTGGTGCGACGACTGATTGATGCATTGCGTTTGGATACGGGTTAAAACTAACTTGTGGTTGCGGTGTGGGTGTAGCGAAAGGTTGTGTAGGTGTTACTGGCGGCGGCGTCAGTCCTACATTTGGATCTGAAAAAACAGACACATCGGTTGGTAATGATGGTGGTTGTGTCGGGGCACCGAATGTCGAATACGGATCAGCCAGTGACGGAGCAGTAAACTGCGCACTAGGTAGCGGCGGCCCATTAGTGTTTTCATTTTGATGCATGCGGTCTAGTATTTCTTGGCGGCGACGAAGATCTGACTGGTTAATCATCGTATCGAATGACCTTGCTACCCCACCGTCGACGGCTAAAATATCCTCGGCACTTTGAGCTTCGAAAAATACTTCGTTTTGCATTGGACTGGTTGACTGAGTTGTCGCAACGCCACGGATTGCCCATCCGCCTGTATCAACGATATCCGCAAGGTATGACAAACGGCGCTCTGCTTCGGACTGACTGAGGTTTTTCATACGTTGGACCTCAACTACCTTTGGTGCGGTAATCTCGACTAACGACTGAATACCATCGGCTTGCCATAGGCGCTTGCGCGGTTTGATATAAAACGACACGACGGCCGCCAGGTAAATTTCCATTGGCTGGTCTTTTCGTAGTGGTAATGCCAGTGCGCCAAAAAACAAAATGATCGGTAGTGGAATAATAGCCAATCCAATGAATAACCGTGATAGTCCCCAAGCAATCGCAATCGCAATCGCGACAATGATCAGATATATGAACTGACGAAAGCTAAACGGACCGATTAGCTTGTCATCTGCCTCAACATCCTGCGGTACTTTGTAGACTGCCATATTGCTTATAGTATAACGCAGTCGCCCGTCATAATACAGTCATTAATTACGCGTAACCCCTATGGTGCTGTGGGTGGTTGTGGGGGTCGCCTATCATTGTCTGGAAGTATAATACCGCCGGGTGATACGTTATTACCACTGTAGTTATTGTTATTTGCCGGCGCCGATGTTCTGCTATTGGCTGGTGTTGGGTTGTGGGTGACGTTCAATACTCCGGGTGTGTTTTGAACATTAATAGTCTGATTGGTTGTTTGTGTCGTGGTTGGGCCACCTGCGCGATTGATGATGTCATTGAACTCTGCCTTCTGCGCGCCCTTGATTGTCGTATTAAGGCGGTCATTAGAGATAATAGACTCAGCACGAACAGCGTCAAGTCCACCTGATTCACCAGCTGCTTTAATTGATCCCGGTGTCTGGCTAGCAATATGCGCATCGGATAGGCCAGCCCATAATCCGGCGTTATTCGTATGTGTCTTTAATTCCGTGCCGTCACTGTGCGCCCATGAGTCCAAGTCGGCGGATGAGCCTTTCATGCCAGTGTGATTTTCCGCGATGTTATTTCGCAGTGCACTCGATATAGAGCTGTTGATATCTATATCGCCGCTTGCTTCACCATTAGCGATAAGCTTTTTAAATTTATCAACGCCGGATGTTCCCATTTGGCTGACCATGATATTCTGCGCCGCTTGTGCGAGTGTCTCGTTATTATCTTTAAGCGCGCGAACCAGTGCAATTTCAGCATTTGACTGCTTTTGGTCATCGGGTAAGTGGCTTTGGTCGGGGTTGAAATCCGGATGAAGCTTGACCAGTGTTTCGCCAGCCTTGATTTCATCGTGTTTACGTTTTTCTACTGCTTCAAGTGCCGATGCTTGTAGTTTGACTGCATTGCCGGTTGGTCCGGCTAGACTTTGGGCATATTCAGCGTCCGTCGATGCATTGTTTGCAATGAAATCTTGCTTACCTTCTGTTAATGCACGTTTTGCGTTTTCGTTTCTTGCTTCTGTATTAAGCGCGCCAACTGCTAATTTACTTGCAACTGAATTAGATGCTTTACTAACACCCGGAACATTATCTACTGCGCCAATTACCTTGCCGGCACCGCGTGCAAAACGATTATTACTACTACCAAGTCGTTTGCCTGACTCACGGAACATGTTCGTTCCACCCAACCTGCGGGTCTGTGCGATATCCTGTCGGCGATCTTTGTATGCGTCGGCTTTCTTGCGCAATCTATCAACAGGACCCTTATTAGGGTTATTTATCATGCCACCAAACCTACTCAGCACGCCACCAGCTGTTTTCATGACAATTGGCGTTAATGCTAGTGGAATGATAGCTATCGCTGCACCCATAATTTGAATAGGTACACGATACGGATTATCTTCTGATACGGATTGCATCACGATAATCGATGCGAGTGCTGATGCGCCAAATAACATTGCAATGATCGGATACATTAGTAGTAGCGTCTTAAATAGACCAAGCCATTTTTTATACAGGCTTTCTGTGTTTGGAAGTAAGTATGCAACGAATGCTAGTGGTGACACGACGACTAATAGGATAATTAGTGCCTGTCGTAGGGTTAGTACTAAAAAGACCGTCACAATAGCGATAATTGCCGCTAATAACACTGGGAACAATGCTGCGAATGTTGCATGAAGTACTAACAGAGTCATTCCAGTACCAGCTAGTGCAAGACCGACGATACCTGCAAACCCCACACCTGTTGATTCAGCAGTGCCCGTACCTGTCGTGATGGAAACACAGTTTTCTTTTCCTGACGACGGTGAAATATTACAGTTAGCATCGTTTACTGTCATTCCCTGAAATAAGCCGTTCATCGATGACCCTAGGATATTCGATATATCAATTGCGATCGCACATATCCAGAATGACGCATTTACTAGGATTGCCGCGATAATTAGCCTTGGTAACATCTTTTTAATACCATAATTATTCAGGCCGACACTTGTCATTTGCGAGAATATAATTATTAAGAATGCGATAACGAACGCGATGTTTGCAAAGTTGCGCATAATAGTCCAGGCGTTATACACGTTTACATTCGCCCCCGTACCCGTTGCCATTAATGGCTGTACGACTAATAAGCTGGAAACGAATGCATATGCACCATCTACCAACTGCCCCATTACCGTGGCGACTGGGCAAAGTATCCAACCAATACCTTCTATGCGGCAGGTTGATGCAGGGGTCTCTTCTTTACTGGCAGGCGGAGTATCGATTGCAAGAAGCATCGTCGGTGCCAGATATGTCGACCCTGATGACTGAGCGTAGGAATTTTGTGAACCAATAAAAGACAGGCCGACGCTGCCGACAATTAGACCTACAAATAATAGAAGCTTCATTTTCATACTTGTTATGCTTTGATTATGCAACAACAACTATGAAAATGAAAGCTAAACTATTAAATGAATTGTTCGGTACTAATTAACAAGTTTGAAATTGGCGTTACCAGGTATCTTCCAGTCTGGTTGATTGCCATTTGTTCCAATTGATCGTTCCATGCCACTACCACCGTCAGCCATGAACCTATATGATTTTAGGTCGTCTTTGACAGTATTATCTACAGAGTTGTCTTTAGCTGAGATGATTAAAAGATTTTCAGATATATCTAATTCGATTTGGTATGGCGTTGGTTCGTCTTTTGTATCGTAATGATAACCAGCAGTAGATAAAGCTAATTCACGCATACCTTTGTATAGTGGGCCGTTTGTTGACTTGTAAACGCTGTCGTGTGCATCATGGAACATACTAGCAACAGCTAGGTAATGATCTTTTGTTAGTTTTACGTCGTCAGCAAGTCCAAGGTTCTCGCGTACTTGCGTTTCTGTTGGTAGATAATTCATCATATCTTCCATTGTTGCAACGTAACCGCGCATTGCATCGATTCCAGTTGGGTATTTATCTGTAGTTAATTTTACTGATTGTGATAATTCATCTTTTGTCACTTCGGCACCATTTTCGCCGGTGAACTTTACTTCGATTACAGGGACAGGTTGCGTTTCGCCTGGTATTGGTTGGCCGCCAGGTACGGGAGGTGCGGTATTATTCGTTTCAGGAAAAGGAGGAAGGTTTTCGGTTTTTCCGTCTGATTCGTCTTTATTGACGCCCAATAGAAGTGCGCCTGCGCCGATGCCAACTACGGCCATGCCTGCGCCAAAGCCCATAAGCATTCTTTTGCCGATCTTTTTAGCCCTATTCTCTGGCTTCGCTTCTGCTGCGCGTTTTTGTTCAACCATGCGTCGTGCTTGTTCTTGGTCTGCTTCGGTGAATGGCAAAGGTTCGCCCTCAAGTGGTCGGATAGAATCTCGATCAAGTATGATTTTATTTTCGGCGACAGCCTTGTCTAGCGGCGTGTTAAAGTTAACGACACCTTCTTCGTGTAGATCGCCTTCTAAATCGCCGGCGTGTTGTCCTTTAGTGCCAAGATTGTCTGGTTGTTGTGGGAACTGTTCATTCGGACTCATTATTGGTGGTTCCTTGTGCGCTTCTGTGGGCACATAAAATCTTTCTAATGCTGGTTACTATACACCATATTGTTAAAAATTGCAAGCATATTTATTACAGGTCAAGTGTTGACATCTGTTAATTATGTAATAGAAAAAAGCCGCCCATAGCGGGCGGCTCTAATCCAGATCATAAAAACGACAAGTTGACGGGCGTGTAGCTCATAAATCTTGTCTATAGAAGGCTATTCGACTTTGTTTTGCCAGCTTTGTCGGTCTCGTGGCAGTGCCTTGAAATCAGCATCCTTGATATCAAGGATTTTTTGTAGGCCAAGTGCGACCGCATTTTGCTGTTCATGACTCAAGTTTTCAACCTGTAGGCTGGTCACTTGATTAGTGTAAAAATCCGGCTTATTAACCAGAACACCTTCTTTTTGTTCGTTGAACGTCAAAAAGATGAACCAATTAGGATACTTTGCGGCGATGTAGTACCCAGGCCGAGTTTTGTTGTCGCCTGCGAACTGCACTTCTTTATCCCCCCCACTAATTGTCCATGGAGGGATACCATCTTGCCCAAGTAACCTCCGCGTCGCCTGTTCGATGAGTTGCGGAATCTGCCCCGATTTTTCGGTTCGAGTTTCCTCGGTCTTGACTTGCTCGGCCGCAATATCGCTGCGGTTTTTGTTGCGTATATTCTGCATGACAGAATCCAAAAAGCCCATAGTGAAACCCTTCTATATATGATCCAGATTGTAAGTTACGTTCTGGAAGTATTGACTGCTGCCATAAACCTCGACAAGAACTACCTATATTATACCACTTTTTAGTTAATATACAATGTTACTTAATCTGGAAGACTGGGCGTACTACAGTACTGGTGGTGCGGTAGCGCCATTGTTAGGCGGTCCGCCAGAAGTATTAAACCTGCTGCGAAGGGCAAATTCGATTGCCTGAACTTCTTTGCGCCTGTCACCGATAGTAGCGAATACTTCAGGGTTGTGAAGTGCTTGGAAGGCGTTATCGTAGGCTTTCTGTAAGTCTTTTTCATCAGCATGGTCGATAATTTTAGTTACGTTATTCCGTTGGATTTTATCGGCAAGTGATTGAATTTGTCCAAACTTAATATCTTTGATATTAGCTGCTGTCGTATCGCCAAGGCTGCCAATACGGCCCTTATCCATCGCTACTTCAAAACCAGCTGGTCCTAAATCTGCAACGTTTAATTTAGGGTTTGCTTGCAAGTGGAAGCCACCTTTTTGTTTTAGATTGCCAGCATTGCGTGCGAATACGCGTGTCACCATACTTTGATCGATGTGTGTCGAACCACGGGCGATTTCGAGGTTTGGTATCGCACCTTCTATTGCCTGTGCTTCAACGGCTGCTTCCAGTTCAGTCGGTTCGTAGTGTGCCGTGCCAGCTGCAGCTTCTTTTAACATACTTGCAGACAATTCCTTAAGAGTGGTATTTTGTTTGATAGCTTTATAGTTAAGCAACTGGACGCTCGCTTCAATGTCTTCTTTATTTGCTTTAGATATAACACTCATAGCGCGAGCTTCGGCCTTTAATGCGCCACTTGGATCGATACCACCAGCCATTTCGCGCAGACCAGCATCTTTTTCCAGTTCCTCGGCAAAGTTTTGCTGTTGGACGTGCTGTGCAGCCTGCAGGTTGGATGCAAGCACCTGTGATCGCTCGGTATTCTGACGAACCCGCAGAGCTAGGCCGCTACGAGCAACATCGCTATCAGCAATCAAGCCGGACGTATTGCCTGCTTGCAGGTTTTGCCAGTTGCGTTCTGCAGTTTTGCTGGCGTTGTCTTGTTCTAATTTTGCTTCACGCGCTTGAATGTCGGTAGATTGAATCCAAGGATTTGTTTGCTTAGATGCTTCGTAACGAGCTTGGGCATTGGTTTCGCCGATATCTTTTAATTGACCGGCTTCGAAACTAGTCTGTTGGATATTAGAGTACTCCTGTGAACGGGCCCAGCGCGCATCAGCCATGGCTTTATGTCCGCCTTGCTTGCCTTCGCGGATACGACGTTTTTTATCAATACCCTGTGCTAAGCGTGCCGCAAAATTCGGATCTTTTTGTGCCAAGGCACGGTCTTTGTTTTGCGCCGCACGTTCGGTCGCCCATTTGCGTGTTCGGTCGATGGCACCCCTGTTCGGGTTGTTCACCATGCCGGCGATTCGGCCCAGTAGCGAGCCACTGAATTTAATAAGGAACGGTGTAATGACAACTGGAGCGACCTGGACGGCCATACCAAGGATGATTAGGTTGATAGAATCGGCATTTTGGATAATCGCAATACCGGCTAGTTGGGCGCCACCAAATAACACTGAAAAGACCGGGAATAATACCAGCATGGTCGTGAATAATCCGCGCCACTTATCAAAGTATTTTTCCGTATTCGGCAATAGGTAGGCGACAAACGCGAGCGGTGCCAAAATAACAAGGACGGTAATGATTGCTTGGCGAGCGGCCATAATTAACAGTGCGACCAATACGGCCATCAAAGCACCGACAAGGATTGGCAGTAATAGGAATAGTGCGCCACCCGCAGCTCCGGCCGCTAAAGCATGTCCACCAACACCAATTGCGACCGCTGCGGTACCACCGGACAAAATAAAGCCGCCAAGGCTTTGCCAGCTGACTACATCCCAGCTGTTACCTTCGGCGCCGATAATTGCATTGCGCATACCAATAAATAAGCTTTGCAGTGAGTAGCCAAGGATATTAGAAATATCGATAGCGATTGCACATATCCAATATGATGCGTTAACTAATATAGCTGCAATAATTAAGCGCGGTAATATTTTTTTGATACCGTAATTAGAAATGCCAAAGCTAGTTAGTTGTGAATAAATTATTATCAAAAATGCAATGACAAATGCTATGTTCGCAAAATTACGCATATATGACCAGGCACGATACAACGCGTTTTCAGCATTTGTCTGAGCTGGTCGGACAGCAAGGAAGCCTGATAATATTTGGAATAACCAATCCATAGCCCCCGCTAAGAAGTTTGTGGCCGGGCAAATAATCCAGCCAATCCCGAAAGTAAAGGTGTTGTCACACGAATTAACTCCCTGGTTGGTGCTGCTTTGAGCGTCGATACTGATCTGGCGTGCATTGGTCTTATTATTGTACGTTCCAGGCGGAACGAAGCTGTATTCGCTGTATTGGGCGGCGGTGACTGTCGCCAAATCTGCGCCTGACGGGAACGAAATGACATGGGCTTTTTGTTGGGGATCGATGTAACTATAAT
>JAQGGY010000007.1 GCA_028289095.1 Candidatus Saccharimonadota bacterium | reverse complement strand
GATATTGATCATTCCACGACTGGGCATATGCAGGTCTGTTTGCGACGTGAACTTGTGCTTCGCTACGGCGATCATGAACGCATCAATGAACAGACTGTAGAGCACTTCGTGCAACAAGCTGGGCTGGCTGAAATATGGTATAATCAGGCTAACGAACAACAAATACAAACAGATGAAAAGGAAAAAAATATGGAAAAACCGTACATTCTAGCGATTGGTGATATATTTACCGATGCCTTTATTAAGTTGCGCGAAGATAAGGCGCGCATTGATACGGATCCGGATGGCAGTAAGCGTTTAAGCTCGCCGTTTGGTTCAAAACCTCCTTACGATAGCGTAGAAATTGTCCAAGCGGTTGGCCCTTCGCCAAACGCTGCCGTCGCATTTAGCCGACTTGGTCTTAACGCTGGTCTGATGGCATTCCTTGGCGATGATCAACCTGGTAAAGATTCTTTTGCCTACCTTCACGGTGAAAATGTTGATACAAGCACTATGTTGGCGCACGAGGGTATGAAGTCTAATTATTACTACGTACTACGTTACGGAGCTGATCGGACGATTTTGGTTAAGAATGAGGAATACGACTATCACTGGATTACACCTGAAAAAATCCCAGACTGGATTTATCTCTCCCTGATCAGTGAAGCCTCATGGCAACTCCACGAAGATTTACTTGCTTATCTTGAAGCTCATCCTGATACGAAGCTTGCGTTTCAGCCTGGGACATTCCATTTTGAATGGGGTGCTGAAAAATTAGTAAAGATTTATGCGCGCAGTCACATCGTCGTCATGAACCGCGAAGAGGCGGTTGATGTAACAGGTAAGTCTTATGACTCAGTTAAGGAATTAGCGGATGGCCTGCATGCGCTTGGTCCGAAGATTGTTGTTATCACTGATGGTCCAAGTGGTTCATACGCCTCGTATGATGGAAAACTTGTTACGATTCCAAACTACCCAGATCCGGCTGCGCCAGTTGATCGTACGGGTGCGGGTGATGCGTTCGCGTCGACGATCGTAGCTGCACTTGCGCTTGGTGAGTCCATCGAGATAGCCCTTACATGGGCGCCGATCAATAGTATGAATGTCGTCCAGCATCTAGGTGCGCAAGCTGGTCTGTTGACGCGAGAGGATATTGATCGCTTATTGGCGTCTGCACCAGAAGATTACCAACCGAAGGAGATAAACTAAATGCGTTATCAGATTTGCGTATCAGGCGCTGCCAGTGGCGATACAGTTAAACGCTCACACGCACTGGCGTTTGAACTAGGCAAGGCTATTTCAGTGCAAGGTAAGACATTGCTCACTGGCGCGACCGTTGGATTGCCGCACTATGCGGCGATGGGCGTAATGGCTGTCGAAGGGGAGCGGGGTCTGTCTATTGGCTTTTCGCCAGCTGCGTCATTTCGTGAGCATGTTGCGACGTATCGTTTGCCAACAAAAGAATTTGATTACATTAATTTTACCGGGATGGAATATGTTGGTCGTGACGTTCACCTGGTGCGTAGTGCCGACGCTGTCATTACTGTCGGTGGCCGTATGGGAAGCTTGCATGAGCTATCGACGGCACTGGAAAGCCGTAAAGTTTGCGGCGTACTGCTTGGGAGCGGCGGGCTTGCCGATTATACCCCAGTTTTGCTCGAAAATATCGAAGCGCCTGGTGCTCGTGATGTTATTTACGATACCGATCCCATTCGTTTGGTACAAAAAGTAATTGATGCACTTGATAAAAAATATGCCGATTTCGAACACGATGGTACTGATTCACAAGTGAGTTCGGCACGAGCTGGGCGCGGATAAGCTATAAGCGCTTAAACATTACATCCAGTCCTACGTAAAAGAGTCGCATCATGCGACTCTTTTACTAACAATTGAATTGTGGTGTTTTAATTTCGTTTGTTGCTGAAATATGCGGCTGCATATGTCGCGACGGCCAAGATAGAACCAAGTGTTGTTAGACTAAATGCTGACGAACCTGTTCGTGGTAATTCTGCAGGTGTCACAGGGATAACCACTTGTGGGGCTGGTGTTTCTGGTGTCTGTGCTTCAGGAGCAGGTGTTACAGGGGGGACTGACGTTTCAGGAGTGACAGGTGCACAAGTAGCTTGTGTCTTTTGTAATATTTTTCCAGAAATATATTGTGTACCGTGGCCTTTGGCGTCGACTACATCGATCTTTGGTCCGTGATACACGTCAACCTGGACGCTTTTACATGCTTCAGGAAGTTTGATGGTCATTGCTGATGCTACTGTTGCGCCTTTTTTCAAAACGATTGTTTGATTGTCAAAGATTGTTTGTGGGCTAGCAGTAGGATTGTTTTTGAAGGGTTGACCATTATAAGTGTCGGGCATTGTGTATGATGAAAAGAATACTGGTACATCTTCACATAATTCCTTATTGCCAACCGTACCTACAGTAACGCTGTTGCTACTTATCCAAGTAACTTTCAAATTGCTGCGAACGCTACCGTCAATACATGATGTCTTATCTGTAGCGCCTACAGATGGCGCGGCCATAGTAAGAGCACCGGTTACGGCTACTGCACTAATAATACTTGTTGTAATTAAATTCATAAACACCTCACGAACGTTATAATTTTGTCTCTCATTTGCATATTAACATAAGAATGATAGAAAGTCAAGTATATTTCATAAACTCAATACTATTGCAGCGGCCTGTGAGGGGTTATGCTACCCAATGACTGATAGCGTATAATATAAGGAATGAGCGATCAATTCCGTTTAGAAACCAAGTATCAGCCGACCGGCGATCAGCCTAGTGCTATCGCCCAGCTTATTGAGGGTTTGAATAAGGGGCAGCGCGAACAAACTCTTTTAGGTGTTACCGGATCAGGTAAGACATTCACGATGGCGAATATCATCCAAGATCGTCAAGTGCCGACACTCGTCATGGCGCATAACAAAACACTTGCCGCGCAGCTGTATAGTGAATTTAAAGCTTTTTTCCCGAATAACGAAGTCCATTATTTCGTTAGCTATTTCGATTACTATCAGCCAGAAGCATATATTACCAGTAGCGACACCTATATCGAAAAAGACAGCAAGATCAACGACGAAATCGATCGGCTGCGACACGCGGCAACGTCTGCGTTACTGACGCGGCGAGATACGATTATCGTTGCCAGTGTCAGCTGTATCTATGGTATTGGTTCGCCGGAAGATTACGGCGACATGTCTATTGTTGTGACGAAAGGTGAAAAACGGCAGCAGGACAAATTCGTTCGTCTACTGACTGATATTCAGTACCAGCGAAACGATATCGATTTTCACCGCGGGACGTTCCGAGTCAAAGGTGATGTCGTTGATGTCTTTCCTGCAGGTAGTGATGTCGCGTTTCGTATTGAATTTTTTGGTGACGAAGTTGATCGTATTACGCAGATCGATCCATTAACGGGTGAAATATTACGCGAGCCTGACACCTGTATGATTTTTCCAAGCAGTCACTATGTCACGCCGAAGCAAAAGTTAGTCTTGGCTGTCGAAAATATCAAGCGGGAATTTGCCGAACGATTAGAGTGGTTTGAATCCCATGATAAATTATTAGAAGCGCAGCGATTGTCGCAGCGGACAAAATACGATATCGAAATGCTGGAAGAAACCGGCTTCGTGAAGGGTATTGAGAATTATAGCCGCTATTTAACTAATCGCGAGCCTGGTGAGCAGCCGGCTACACTGCTGGATTACTTCCCGGATGACTTTTTGCTTTTAGTCGATGAAAGCCATCAAACTCTACCGCAGGTCCGAGGTATGTATAACGGCGACCGGGCTCGAAAAGAAGTGCTGGTTGAACATGGGTTTCGCCTTCCGTCGGCGATGGATAATCGTCCGCTGACATTTGCAGAGTTCGACAAGCATATCAATAAAGTAATCTATGTGTCAGCCACCCCAAGTGACTATGAACTTGCGCATAGTCCCGAACCAGCGCAGCAGATTATCCGTCCAACTGGCTTGCTTGATCCAGAAATTCAGATCCGCCCAACGGAAGGCCAGATCGACGATTTGATTGCCGAGTTAAATATTCGTATTGCAAAAAATCAGCGCGTTTTAGTGACGACACTAACAAAACGTATGGCAGAAGACCTGAGTTCATACTTGCTAGAACTTGGCATGAAAACAGCTTACATTCACAGTGAAGTAGATACCTTAGAGCGTGGTGATATCCTTAAAGATTTGCGTACTGGCGTCTACGACGTACTAATTGGCATTAACTTACTACGAGAAGGTTTGGACCTTCCCGAGGTGAGTATGGTGGCGATTATGGACGCCGACAAAGAAGGTTTCCTGCGCAGTGAAAGCGCGCTTATTCAGACGATCGGGCGTGCAGCGCGTCACCAAGAGGGAACGGTCTTGATGTAT
>JAQGGY010000066.1 GCA_028289095.1 Candidatus Saccharimonadota bacterium | reverse complement strand
GTCGGCGCGCAGGCGGTTTTGGCAAATGCCTATCATCTGTATTTGCGCCCTGGGTCTGACGTGCTGGATCAGGCTGGTGGATTAAATACTTTTATGAACTGGAAGAAACCGACCTTTACCGATAGCGGCGGTTTTCAGGTGATGTCACTGGGCGTCGGGTTTAAAAAAGTGATTGATATGGCCGGTGGCGCCGTCGAAAAGCCATTGACGAAAAAAGAACGTTTAGCCTGGATCGATAATGACGGTGTGACATTTAAATCGCATTTAGATGGCAGCCGACATCGTTTTACGCCAGAAATATCCATGCAGATCCAGCATCAAATTGGTGCCGATATTACGTTTGCATTTGATGAACTGACAACGTTGCATGATTCGTATGAATACCAAGTCGAATCATTACAGGAACGCACGCATCCATGGGCGGTGCGTAGCCTAGCTGAACACAAGCGTTTGAACGCCGAGCGATCGCATAGGCCGCAACAAGCATTATTTGGTGTTGTACAAGGCGCCAATTACGAAGATTTGCGCCGTGAATGTTCGCGCTTTTTAGGTGCAATGGATTTTGACGGCTTTGGTTTGGGCGGTGCGCTGACAAAAAAGAATATTGGCGAAATCGTTGAATGGATGTGTCAGGAACTACCTGAAAACAAGCCTCGACATATGCTTGGCATCAGCGAACCTGATGATATTTTTGCCTGTATTGAAAATGGCGTCGATACATTTGACTGCGTATCTCCTGCCCGTGTTGGCCGGAACGGTGCCCTATATACGCGTGACGGACGAGTCAATATTACGAACGCAAAATACAAATATATGTTTACCACTTTTGATGATTCGTGTGATTGCTATACGTGCAAAAATTTTACATCTGCATATATTCATCACTTGTTTCGTGCTGATGAATTACTGTCAAATACACTTGCAACGATCCATAACGAGCGATTTATTATTCGATTAGTTGATGACATTCGCGCTAGCATTGCTGACGGATCGTTTTATGTATTCAAACAAGAATTTTTAGATAGATATTATTCGAAGAAATAGAAATACCCCGCACTTGGCGGAGTATTCTACTCGACGCGTATGCGGGGATAGTTATAGTAAGTCCGTCACTGTGCAGCTACGAACGTCGATGATTTTGACGATCGGATCAAGCTTGACGAACAAGCCATCCTCATCCTGAATATGCGTATCCAATGGTGTGCAATACACGTCAAGGCCATTGATCGTACTGACAAACCATAGCGGTTCTTCGCGGAATACGTCAAGGTGTAGATAAAGGCGCCATGCGGATCGTGGGATCTGTATTGGCTTGCCAGTGGCGTCTCTGAGGTCATCGTTGAGGGATTCGACCGCGTTACTAACAAAATCAGCGTCCGTATATGTGTCGTCAAGCACGAGCTGTTCGCCAGATGGGGCTGTGGTATCGATCATAAAACATGCCATGCCGCGTTTATCTTCGTTCGTGTCGTACAATTCGATAACGAGCCGGTCATCAGCTGCATTTACTGACTCAGCGGTAATGTCGTAGCCACAATCGGATTTGCTGGGTGGATTGGGTCCATCATCAAAGTTGATAGTGAAATCGACACGCGCCAGAACAGTTTTGATCGTAAAGGGCATTGCCCCCACCTCTTTCGTATAGATCGGACAATGATTGGACTATACATATATCCAATTATATTTGCAACTGTAAGCGACGTACTATCTAACAGATACCACAACACGATTTCCATGTGGTATACTACGGGTAAAGTAAGGAACCCATACATGAAAGTAAAAATTGAAATTGATACAAGAACCTTCGTTCGCTTTTGGCTGGTTGTTATTGGCTTTGCGTTCGCAATTTTAGCAGTTTATAGCGCACGAACTGCGTTGATTCTTATTAGCGTCGCATTCTTTTTGGCACTCGCCTTGAATGCACCAGTCAGCTATTTGGCAAAATATTTACCAGGACGAAGCCGCGTAGGTGGCACTGCAATTGCTTATGTATTAGTCGTTGCACTACTAGGTGCGTTCGCATTTTTTGTGGTTCCGCCCATCACTCAGCAAACTGTAAAATTTGTCGAGACGATCCCTGGCCTTGTCGATAATGCGACTGCGCAGTCACAAGGTTTCGGTGCATTTGTTGATAAATATAACCTGCAACCACAAGTTGATCAGGCTGTGAATTCTATCAAAGATAACGCCACAAGTTGGGCTGCACGTGCGGGACAAAATATTTTAACCGGATTGGGATCATTGCTATCACTGATCGTATCTACACTTCTAGTACTTGTATTGTCATTCCTGATGCTTATCGAAGGCCCAATGTGGCTAAAGCGCATTTGGAATGTTTACAATGATCACGACCGTATGGAGCGTCATAAACGCTTGGCGGGTAAAATGTATAATGTCGTTACGGGATACGTCACTGGTCAGCTGACTGTTTCGGGAATTGGCGGGTTCTTATCTGGACTTACCGTATTTATTCTTAGTTTATTCCTTAATGTTCCAGCAAACCTCGCTTTGCCTGCAGCGGCGATTGCCTTTACGTTGTCGCTTATTCCAATGTTTGGTGCGACAATCGCTGGAGTTTTAATATCCCTATTGTTGTTATTCAACGATGTGACTGCAGGTGTCATATTCATCATCTTCTTTATTGTGTATCAGCAGATTGAAAATAATTACGTATCACCAACAATTCAGTCTAGAAAAGTAGAACTTTCTGCACTCGCCGTATTGGCGTCAGTGACAGTTGGACTGTATGTATTTGGCATAGCCGGAGGTATCATTTCGATTCCAATTGCCGGCTGTATTAAAGTACTGCTGGAAGAATACCTTAGTCGCGCCAAAGAAAACCGTGACAATAGCGAAAAGCCGCTCGCTAAATTAGTTAAAAAGATTCGCGGCGAAGAAGCCTAAACTCGTATGATAAAAACAATGCCCCGTCAGAATATCTGACGGGGCACATTATATTCAGGTGATTATGCGTATTCCCAGATACTTCCACTGCTAGTATCGCGAAGAACGATTCCTTTTTCGAGTATCTGATCACGAAGCTGATCTGATGTCGCCCAGTCTTTTTCGTCACGGGCGCGTTGGCGCTTGATGATTTGTTGCTTAGTCTCATCATTAATGTCTGGCGTACTTGCGATTAATTGCAGGCCAAGGATTGCATCAATATTTTCTAGAACTTGCGTCAGCCCATGCTGATGTATATCACCTAGGTCCTTACCGTCAAATTGAGCGAATGCTTGATCGATCACGCGTAATGCTTCTGGAGTATTTAGATCATTATTTATCGCTTCTATGATGGCCTGTGAAGCTGCAAGTAGCGAAATGGACTTGCCACTATCGTCAACGAGCGTGTCGTGTGTCTGGTGGCGAAGTGCGGCGATATTACGCCAGTTACGTAGGCGATTTTTTGCAGCAGTTAGGTTTTCGAATGTAAAGTTGCCTTCGCTACGATAATTGCTTTGCAGCACGAACATGCGATAATCTAGCGCGCTGTAGTCACGCTCTGCTAGGTCCTGCAATGTATATCCGTTACCCAAGCTTTTGCTGATTTTAGTACCATCCGCTTTTAGGTGATTATTATGTAGCCAATAATTGACAAATTTAACGCCGCTGGCACTTTCGCTTTGGGCAATTTCATTCGTATGGTGAACGGGAATATGATCAATTCCACCAGTGTGAATATCAAGTGTTGGTCCTAAAATTGACATAGCCATCGCTGAACATTCCAGGTGCCAGCCTGGGAATCCCATGATTTCTTCGTCGTCATTTGCAGGTAGTTCAAGTAGGTCGTCTGGTGTCGCCCATTCCATGTCCCTTTTCTCGTCTGACGGACTGAATTTCCATAATGCAAAATCACTCGGGTTTCGCTTTTCGGTGTTAAATTCAACACGGGCACCGGCTTTTTGCGCTTCCAGATCAAGTCCTGCAAATTCTGCATATGTTGGAAATTTGCTAGTATCAAAATAGATGCCGTCTGTGGTCTGGTAGGTATACCCCTTTTCTTTTAGTAGCAAGACTAAGTCTATTTGCTGGGGAATGAAATCAGTTGCTTTTGTCATATGTTCTGGCAGTAACAGCCCAAGCTTTTCCACGCCTGCCAAGAAATCTTCAGAATAAAATTCTGCGACTTCCCATGCAGTTTTTCCTTCGCGGCGGGCGCCTTTTTGCATTTTGTCTTCACCGGTATCGGCATCGCCTTCATTTTCACCTGTCAGGTGCCCCACGTCAGTAATGTTCATAACACGCTCGACCGTATAGTCGTTTGCCAGTAGTGTCCGCACTAGGATATCCCAATAGACGTACGCAGCCCAGTTGCCGACGTGCAGATAATTATAGACAGTTGGACCGCAGGTATATAACAATACTTTGCCGTCTTGTTGCGGAGTAAAATCTTCTAGTTTTTTTGTTAGTGTATTATGCAGTTGCAGGGTCATAATCTTTTAGTGCCTTGTCTGTTGCGGTTACTAATTCTGCCACAATTGTATCGTAGCTTTCGTATGCGCGAAAGCCTGCTGCATATTTATGTCCACCGCCGCCAAAGAATCCGGCGACTTGTTCGGCGATTGGAGTATTTGCTCGTAACTTGCCAGTGATTTTACCATCAGGATAGGTTTTGATGGCGACGCCTATTTCAACACCTTCAACCAAACGCATTTCATCTAAAACGAGCACGCTCGGGTTGTATTGATCGCTGTATTTCTGGATGTCTTCCCATGGGATGTGAACGATAGCCAGTTTGCCATCTAATAGGTATTCGATACGCGTGATTAATTCACCTTTGTAAGCCAAAATTTCTGGTGATTTTTTCATGAATTCGCGGCGGCGTTCTTCGATAGTAGATACTTTTGCGCCCAATTCGGTCAGTCTACTGGCGACATAATAGGTATTTGCCGTAACGTTCTGCGTGGTTAATCCTAGGCTATCAGACAAAAGAGCAACCAGTAGGTTTTCAGCTGCTGCTTGGTTGATACTCCAGTCTACGTCTGACGCAAGGCCGTAAATAACTTCGCTAGTAGACACTGCGTCCATTACTAATAGTTCGTTATCGAATGGCAGTGACGATGTCACTTCAGAGTGGTGATCAATAACGAGGACGGGATGTGATTCTAGAAAATGTCGACCGCCTGGTAGTGCTAAAGTTTTGCTGATCAGCGTTTCACTGACAGTATCGACGATGATCGCTAGGTCGGCGGTCATATCAAAGTTGGTGACAACCCTATCCCATCCTTGGATGTAGCGCATGTATTTAGGTATTTCGACGTTGCAGTACAACACGACATCTTTCCCTAGGTCGCCTAGGATTTCTTCTAGCGCAAGTGCGCTGCCCAGCGAATCACCATCTGGGTTTTCGGCTTGAATAACAATAATTTTTTTTGCGTCAGTAATAAGTTGTTTTGCAGAATCGAACATCTTTTAATTATAACAGAGGTATTGAAAATTGACTGAACAATGATATAGTTGCATTATAACTGCAAGATGTAGTTTGTACCTAAAGTGTGAAGCTACGTGTCTTCATTAATAGTGATTGAGGTGAATAGTGTTCGATATTGTGGCATTTATTTATTCGAATGCAGCGCTAACCGCTTCATTAACGGTCGGCTTTTGGGTTGGCATAATATGTGGTCCACTGATTGGCGCCTATGTGTTTTTTAAGTACGTCAAATGGGGCTCCCCTCATCGAGGTTCTTTCCTTTTTGTTCGCAGGCTTGCGAACGACATAGGTTTGTGTGCCGTCGCAATAATTGTCCTCGGATGTGCCGCTATCATATGTGCGTCAATCGGCCCGCTTGTATTGTGGGTTGCATGGATCGTATGGTTGCCGGCGCTCGTCGTAGGTACTGCCTTATCGGTTGTGCGCTACGTCTGTCGACGAATAAGACAAAGGATGACTGCGCGGGCAAATTTTAACAGTGTTCTGTTCGATCCTATGTAATCTATGCCGTGATCTACTACGGAATCACCCGCTACAGGCGGGGCCGAGTATAGATAGTATTGTATGCTACCTATCTCGCCCCGCCTTGCCCTACATCATATTTGTCGAGCACTGCTCCAAAGTATAAAGTCCTCATCGTGAGGACCTTTTTTATTATAAAATCCGACGACCTTCGAGGGCGTGTGTCAGGGTGATTTGGTCAGCATATTCCAGATCAACGCCAACTGGTAATCCGCGTGCTAATCGGCTCATTTTGACGGTGATGCCTTGTTCTTGGATATGTCGCTGTAAAAATAAAGCGGTTGATTCGCCCTCTACACTAGCGTTGGTAGCGATAATAATTTCTTCGACGTCATCATCAACAAGTCGCTTTAGCAATTCGGGAATATGAAGCTGTTCGGGGCCGACGCCGTCAATTGGTGATATTGCACCACCTAATACGTGATACGTGCCGTTGTATTGTCCTGTGCGTTCCAGAGCGATAATATCAAGCGGTTCTTCAACCACAGCAATTAATTTTTTATCACGCGTGCTGTCGCTATATAGCGATGACACGTCATCGTCGGCATCGATTAAGGCAAAAGTTATCGGGCACGTTTTTACGCCGCTATGTAGATTTGCCAGCGTCGATGCAAGTTTATTGACCGTATGAGTATCACTGCGCAGCAAAAAATAGGCGTAGCGCTCGGCTGTCCGGGCACCTACGCCTGGAAGACGTCCTAATTCATCGATTGCACGTAAAAGTGCGGCGGGAAGTAGCTGCGCCACAATAAAGCCTATAAACCGAGGTTGCCTAGGCCGCCCATGAGTGGCTTCATTTTTTCAGCAGCAACTTCTTGAGCCTTTGCAAGTCCGTCGCGTACGGCGATTTCAATCCAGTGTTCTAGTTCTGAGATGTCATCTAGATCGACCATTGCAGGATCAATTTTAACGCTCTTAATTTTTAGTTCACCATTGATTTGCACGACAACAGCGCCGTCACCTGCTTCAACTTCAATGATTTCTTTAGCCAGGTCTTTTTGCGCCTTGCGTAAATCGTTTAACATCTTCATTTTATCAAATGCCATGATTGGTCTCCTCAGTCTTGTTTATCCTAATAGTATACGTTATTTTTATTGACTTTTATAGATGTAAAAGCGGTCAGCTAGCTCGCTGCGAGAGTTGGTGACGATATTATTGGGTGTACCGAATCCGTCGGTTTGATGGGCGGCACGACTGACGATTGTTAGTGGGGCTGTGGTGGCTACATGATCTGCGGTAACAGTAACCTTATATCGGCGTTCGACGACGATATCGTAAAATCGTTTTTCATCAGGTGTGACAAGTATTGTTGTTGCAGGTCGATCTTTTACTGCTAATTGTTCGTTGATGAGTCGTAGGTCCTGTGAAAAATATGATGCAGTATTTGGATTATAGGTATAGTTGTAGACGTACCGGCTGACGCCCGATACGAACATACCGCCAATGAGTATCGTCAGTGGCAATAATCCGGCGATGCGGGCGTAGGGGTTCCTAGGAAATAACTGATACCAACTACGCAGGATCATATTGATTCCCATTGCCATCAATAACATTGCCGGGACGAATGTTATCATACTAAAATTCGGGTTAATTAGTAGTACTGGTAATAATAATATTGCCCATGCGGTAATGATGTAGCTACGTGCCGTATAGTTAGTGGTCGATAAACGGATAATACCAAGCACAATTAAAATAGTCGATCCTAGGCTGTATATAGGCGACATGACGACGCCGACTATTGGTGTCGCAAAGCTGAAGTATTGCTCTAATAATTCAAATAAGTTGGTTTTCAGATCTGGCATGACGTCTGGGATACCCAAAAGCGTAAATCCGACTGATGGATCTTTGACGATTGCGTATATTAACGGTGTCATAACTAATAGTGCGCAAAACGTTGCGATGGTTATTTTTAGCCGCGCTTTCATTAGCTGACGTACCAAATAGCGTAGATGCGGATGCAGGATAACTGCACTTGTCAGTGCTATCAATATGTAGGCGCTCAGCGGTGTGTACAGGCTAAGTGCGGCGACACTGAATAGAACAATTTTCCATAGCCCCATGAATCGTGCTTTTCTAGATATCATCATTGCAGCGACAAGTAGCCACACAGACCAAAAAATATAAACGATGCTTGGTGTGCCATTTTGCGCAACAAACAAGAATTGCCCTGTCGTAATAATCAGAACTGTCGTCAGAACGGCAACGTTACGACGGAACCACATTTGTAGTAGCAGTATCATACCGAATGCTGATAGCGCACCCAATAATAACGACGGTAATTTTATACTAAAGTTGCTGACGCCAAGTAGTTCAGTACTTATTCGCTGCAATACATTGTAGGGTAAGTTGATGATTGTACTGGGGTCAAATGATTCGATCGATTTAAATGAAAAGTTGTGGGATTGAACGGTCGAAGCCATTTCGGACTGTGTCAGGCCGCCAGGAACGTACAATCCTGCAATTAATAAGAGCACTGCAATCATCGTTCCAATAATTGAATAGCCAATAACATAGCGCCATCGGTATAGTAGATAATCGGTTATTTTTTTGCCCATAAATTACTTACGAGTATAACACGACGCAGCGAGTGTGTGTAGAAAGCTAGCTTTTTATACACCGAGTAAGGATGTGTTTCACTTGTGATAACACGAGTGAGTGAGTGAAGTGAAATAGCTTGCTCATTCACTACCGAACGATTGAGTGTTGCGCGTGTGATAGTACATTTACCCGTCGTGATGCTTATCTAGCGACATAAAGCGTAGGCGTTCTGGGTGGAAGTATAGCTCGACCTTGCCCGTTGGTCCATTACGGTGCTTAGCGATAATCAGATCGGTAATATTCTCTCGTTCCGTCTCGGGATTGTAGTATGCCTCGCGGTAAATGAACATAACGATATCGGCGTCCTGCTCGATAGATCCTGATTCACGTAGGTCGGAAAGTTGAGGGATTTGCGGGCTGCGCGATTCGACTGAACGGGATAGCTGTGACAGTGCGATGACGGGTACGTTCAATTCACGGGCAATTAGCTTTAGTCCACGCGAAATCTCGCTGACCTCTTGGACACGGTTGCCGTCACTTTTTCCACTTCCCTGCATCAACTGCAAGTAGTCGATAATGATCAACCCAATCGGTTGATCATGCGCGATACGGCGTGCTTTGGTGCGCATTTCTAGCACGGTTACGCCTGGCGTATCATCGATAAATATCGGCGCTTCGGCCATTTCGCCCATTGCATCGGATAATTTCGAGAAATCTTCATCGGACAAATTACCTGTACGGATATTCCACGCATCAACGCCGGACGCATCAGCTAGCATACGGTCGACCAGTTGTTCCTTGCTCATTTCCAGGCTAAAGAACAGTACAGCTTGCTTGGCGACCGTTGCTACATTGTAGGCCAAGTTGGTCACGAGTGTGGTTTTGCCCATGGCTGGACGGGCGGCAAGGATGATCAGATCGGATCGCTGCAGGCCGGCTGTCATATTGTCTAGATCGCGGTACCCCGTTCGCACGCCGCGTAACGCGCCTTTATTACGGTGCAGTTCTTCCATGCGATCGAAGCTGTCGTTTAGGATGGTTTCGATTGCGACTAAGTCTTGTTTCAGTGACTGATCGCTCACGCTAAATAGTTCGGCTTCTGCTTTTTCAAGCAATTCCTGAGTGCTATTATCTTCGTCGTATCCAAGTTCGCTAATTATCGCACTGGCTTTGATTAAACGGCGGCGAACGGCTTTTAACGAAACCATTTCAGCGTAGGCTTCGGCATGTGCTGCGGTTGGGACGTAGTTCGTCAGTTCGGTCAGATAGGCTGATCCGCCAACCATTTCTAATTCATCTTTTTTCTTTAATTCTTCGGACAATGTCAAAAGGTCGACAGGTTTGTGGCGCTCATATAGTCGCGTCATGCCGCCAAAGATCGTTGCGTGCCGTTTGTCGTAAAAATCCTTTGGTTTAACGTGCTCGCTGATGTCCGCAAGCGTTTCTTCGTCAATCAAAACAGCACCGAGTAATGATTTCTCGGCGTCGAGGTTTTGTGGGGGGACTTTACCAGCCGCTACTTCTTTGGTTGCCATAGATTCTCCAGTAAATAGGCTATTCGCCTACGCTCACTTCTTCTCCTCCACCCATAATAGCAGCTACGGCGGCGGCTGTCTCATCTTTTGGCGGCGGCGGTGTACCGATTGTTTCCAGTATCATATCCCCGGCGCCGACTTTGGCAAGCGCATCCATCAAATTAAGCCGATGTTTTGGATCGTCAAGTTTTCGTTTCCAGAACGGTGTGCCAGTGTATAGCGTCACCTGATCTCCATTATGATCGTAGCCACATTTGCCTAGGACACTGTAAATTGCAACGTAATTAGCGCGCGTGTACTCAAGAAGTTTTTCCCAATCAAAGTCAAAATCCGTTCCCGTCGTTGTCGGTGTAACTGGTTGGACAGGTTGTATACGCGCTGGTGTGGTTACAGGCACTATAGCCTTTGGTCTGACTTCTGCCATTTTTGGCTTTGCCTTTGTCGCCTGCTTTTCAAGTTCGGCTATCGGTGCACTAACTTCTACCGCAGGAACGGTTAACGCGGCGGTTTTAGGTTTTGGTGCGGCATGTGCGGCGAGGATTGTTAATAGTTTAATGTTTGGTTGTGACGATTTGGTGACGTCCAGTAGTTGGTCGAGTAGTTGGATTAATTGTGGCTTTTCGGCTATTTGTGAACGAACAGTGCTAATTAATTGACTGGTAATAACGGTCGGTTGAATGCCGTTTTTGTCACTCTCATCTAGTAAGTTAACGATTGATTTTAGATCTTTTGACTCGTAGGCATGAATTAAATTTTCGATGACCGTGGTTGGCGCTAGTCCAAGGCACTGTTCGATTAATTCGCGAGTAATTGTTGTGTCTTTATCGGTTAAGCCACGGAGCTGATCTAACAGGCTGATACTGTCACGGAAACTACCGTCACCACGCGTTGCAATTAACTCTAATGCATCATCGTCGATTAATATCGATTCCTTTTGTGCTATTGTTTTCAGATGTGCTGCAGCATCTTTTGGTGCGATTGACCGAAAACTAAAGCGCTGTGTACGGCTGATAATTGTGGCTGGTAGTTTATCGACATCTGTTGTCGCTAGGATAAAAACCGCATGCGCTGGGGGTTCTTCGAGTGTCTTTAATAATGCGTTAAATGCTTGTTTGGATAGCATGTGTACTTCGTCGATGATATAGATTTTTTTACTGGCCGAAACTGGAGCGATCTGAACTTTTTCGCGGAGGTCGCGAACGTCTTCGACGCCATTATTGCTGGCGGCGTCAATTTCGATAATATCCAGATTTGTTGCGTCTTCGTCGTAGGGTAGTTTGTTGATTTCGTAGGCCAGAATACGTGCGATCGAGGTTTTGCCAACGCCGCGTGGACCAGTTAATAGATAGGCGTGTGCGATGCGACCTTGATCTAATGACCGACGTAAAATGTCCGTCACATGGGACTGCCCGATGACTTCATCGAGCGACTTACTACGGTATTTTCGGTACAGGGCTTTTGACACTTATTTGTTTCCTACTCTTTTGCTGTTACTATTGTACGCCGAATCGCGCAGGATACATGTTGTGTTTTTAAAGAAATTAAAATAGTGAGGTTTGACGCGCAGGTGCAGTAATAGGTGTGATGCTATCCGATATTGAAACGGCGTATCCTGCATACTGTTTTAGCGGGGAATAAAAGATATTTTCATTTTGTTCGCAGAATAATACGGACCCCATTAATCCTATCGCTTTTCCTGCCAGCATAAGCTGTCCTGTCGTTGCGTGGGCATCAGCTATGTTCACCGGACCATTAGGAAAATAATGCGAATTAAATGTTTGTATATGCTGTGAAGTAAACGTGGTATTTATGTGCGATTCAATAATGGCTTTTGTAGTCAGCAGTTCCTGTGTCGCGGCCGCCTCGTCATAAGGGCGCATCATCAGGTCAATTTTTTTACGTAACTGGATCGTTTCAGCGATATTTGGCAAAGCGGCTATTTTTGCCTCGTACTGCCTGGCTACATGGGCGGACGATAATGTATCTAAAATCATCGCACTGCGCGCACCTTGTTCCAGCAGGCGGGCGTTACCGCGCTTGGCGTGCGATATGCCGACTTTAATGACGCCAGGACCAAAATGCGCCAAATATAGGATGTGCGGTTCAGTATTGCGAGTTTCTTGCTGGGCGGAAACCGATGTCGCGTGATAAAACGCAGGATTGAATCCAGTGCGTTTTTGACAGCCCGCACACTGTTCAAATTTTGATGGGACCATTTGTTTGTTTGGGCATACAAATTGGCCGCCCGCGGTTATGTCTTTCCATCCGACGCAGTATCGCTGAGATGTATCAAATGTCAGCGTTAGCGATTGGTTAATGGGATTAAATGAAAAGAATGATTCGTCTTTTTGTAACAACAAAATCGGCTCTTCATTTGATGAAAAGCCGATAGATGTAAAAAGATAGTCGCCGTTATCTGGCATTGATCCTTTAAAGTGCTGCTTCAACAGCTGCCCAAGTGGCGTCTGGGTTGTCTTCGGGGATGACGATTGTTACTTGGTCACCGATGCTAATGCGGAAGTATGTGACGCTAGCAAGCAAAATACGGTATTCGCGGCCATTTGCTTCAACATAGTACGCACCGTCGTGTTGGACAAGTGTACCGATGATTTGACGGCGTTCGATTGGACCGATTTGTTTGTAGATGAATCCGCCGTCGTCAGCAATCGTTAGTTTTAGGATGTCACCTTCGACTAACTTTGATTTGCTAGCGTAGTTTGCTGGCACTGGGTAGCTTTTGCCGTCAGGGCCGATCATGATTTGACCGTCAAAGACGCCTTCAATAACCTTGCCGCTGACGTCTTCCTGGCTGCTTCGTGGGGTGACAATCTGATCATCGTCGCCGATGATACTGATTAGTAATTCTTTTGCGGCAGCGAGATTAGTCTCTGCCTCTTGGATCAACGAACGTAATCGTTTAACCTGTTTTTCTGGTAATTCAGACATGGTAACTCGCAATTTCCTTTTTGTCTTTTTTGTAGTGGTATTACCCCTATATATAGCAGTTGTAGCAAAATATGTCAAGAATACATGCGTCTTACTGATTCTTATCCACATGATTTCTAGGGGTCGTTGCAAAAGCGTTGTTAATTTTGCCCTTGCAATCAAAAACCGCTCTGGTATAGAGCGGTGTGATGATTGGTTAACAATTGGCCGAATAATTGAAATTAGCTAAGTTCGACTGATGCGCCAGCTTCTTCAAGCTGTTTTTTAGCAGCTTCAGCGTCATCTTTTGAAACTTTTTCTTTGATAGCGCTAGGAACGTTATCAACAAGTGCTTTAGCTTCACCAAGACCAAGGCCAGTGATTTCTTTAACAGCTTTGATAACAGCAACTTTAGATGCGCCAGCATCGTTCAAAGTAACAGTGAATTCTGATTTTTCGTCTTC
>JAQGGY010000038.1 GCA_028289095.1 Candidatus Saccharimonadota bacterium | reverse complement strand
GCGATTGTTGCTAACTCATCGATGCAGCTGTTATTAAAACAATCATCTAGCGCCGTCGATGTATTATCAGATGTCTTTAAACTAACCGAAGAAGAAAAGAAGCGCCTGGCAAACTTCCCAGTAGGGCAAGGATTGTTCTTTGCAGGGCAAAACCACGTCCACATTCAAATTCAGGCTAGTCCGACAGAACAGGGACTTATATCGACCACGCCGCTACGCAACACGGCACCTCCTGCACCAACTCAAACTAATAATGGTTACATGAACCCCGGCGAATATAGCGTATAATAAAGGCAAATTATGGCAACGAAATATGATGTAGACGAAAAGCAAGCGGCAGACGATCGTTATAGCCCCGAGTCTCTTCGTGCGCGCGAACAAAATAGTGATGAATTCGACAGCATAGCCGATAATTATGATCAAACCGCCGATGATAGCCAAGAAAATGAAAATATTAGTAAGGCGAAGTCAAAAAAAGATCCGAACAAAAATATAGATGACGCTAAAGATGCCGAGGAAAACGGATCATGGGCAAACAAAGTCTCGGGCCGTGGCGTCTATGGCAATAAACCGATGGAGCGCGGGGAACGATTAACCCCCGCTAATATTACCGCTTTGCTTAAAAGGAAAGGCCCGCTAGGGTTAATTTTTGCGATTTTTGCTGGCGGCACCCTGACATTAGGGGGATTATTCACTGGTGCCTTGGCACCATTCGCATTTGTCGAAAACGTTACCGATGACCTGAACGATCAGTTAGCTGCCATGGATATTCGAAATGATGTCATGCTACGCACAAAAGCACCAAAAGCGCAGGTCAAGGAAACGATCGCAGGGTGTACAAAATTATCTATTCGCTGCAAATTTAAAACCATGTCTCGAAAACAAGTATTAAAATACGAGCGCGCTGGTATTACCGTAAAGGGCACTGGTTCTGGTGTCTTAGGAACGCGTATCGCCCCAACAGAATTTACATTTCGTGGTGGCCAGCCAATGGACGCAAAACAATTTTCGAGTGCACTAAACACAAATCAACAGCTGCGTATTGCCCATAAACGGGCGATTAATATGAAATACCTGGGATTGAATGACAATTCCTTTGTTAACCGGACATTAAAAAAATTAGGTATTTCAAAACGCCCACCGGAACTAAAAGGTACACATGAAGAGCGTGTCAATAAACTAATGAATAAAGCGCAAACCACTAAGATAGGTGATGTTCGTTTTATTGAGGTACGTAATGCTGATAATGAAGTAGTCTCTAATCAATGGACGCTTGAAGGCGATACTGGCACGCCGAAAACAATATATACTGATGCGCAAAAAACCAGATTAGCGGCCGACGTAACCAAAGCAGCAACAGCTAAGCCGCCAAGTCGGTTAGGTACAAATGTAATGAAAGGACTAAGTGTTCTTGGATACTGGGATCTGGCATGTTCAATTAAAAACATGATCGGCGGCGCATCCGTTGCCGCCAAATTAGCGGCGCAGTATCAGTTGGCGCAGTATATTATGCCTGTGATTAGTCTGGTTAGTAAAGCAAAAGCAGAAGGCGTATCAGTCGAAGACGGTCAGGTGATGGGCGAGTTTTTTGCACAGACAGATAGTCGCAAGGAAATTGTTGACGTTGAAAAATCAGTCACGACCGATCCGGAATCAGGGAAAATTTCACCAAATCCTGTCACGGCCACGAAACCAAATCCAGATTACGGCAAGAATGTGATGGATTCACCATTATATATAATGTCATCTTCTAAAACCTATAATCAAACCTCAAGTACGGAATCTCAGTACTCATTAGGCATGGGGCGTAATGCATTACTAGCTGGTTTTTCTCAGGTATCAGCCATCCTAGAAACGATAGGTGATGTCACAGGTTGCGAGTTTGTGCAGAACTGGGCTGTTCGTGGCGTCGGTTTACTCGTTGGTGTTGTGGGAGCAATCTTTTCCGGTGGCGCGACCCTCGGTGCTCAATTCGCGATTGGTGGCAGTTTGATCGTAGCGAGTATGATATTAGAAGCAATCATACATAACGCATTATCCGGATCAGTTTTAGCTGAAGATATGGATGAGGCACCTATGGAAAGGGGTGCAGCAGGCTGGACTGGAATAGCAAGCATCTTAGGTACATCTGCACAAACCCGCGGTATGATTCCTGCAAATGCAGCGCAGATACAAGAATACCAGGCCCTGCAGATGGCAAGCAGGAATGATTATATTGCTGTCGAAAAACAGGACGCAAATCCATTCGATATTACGAACCAATACTCATTCCTAGGCGCATTTTCACGATCCATCCTACCGTACGTCAGTGGATCTACTAATGCACAGACAACGTTTGGCAACGTCATGTCATTCACAAAAAATTCACTCAGCAAGGCGATTACCCCACTCTCTAGCTATGCAGCCCCAATCGATCAATCGCGTTTTAAAAAATGTGACGACGAAGGCTACCATAATACGGACATTGGTTTGAATATTGATGCTGACGTACAATGTAATATCCGCTACATCATGCCTGCCGAAGATTTAAAAATGGACACAGATGCAGTAGCACTATACATGGAAACGAATAAGTACGTAGAACCGGACACAACCACTGGATTACCTCCAGGATATACTCCGCCAGAACCGCGAGCATCACAAGGATTCGCGATGGATATGTTAAACAGCACAGTTAATACGTTCTATAACACACGTGAATACGGATCAGAATACGGGAAATTCCTTGATTATTGTGCATACCGAATCATGCCGTTTGGCGAAACCTTTGAAGAGAACGGTCAAATTAACGGTGTAGATAAACGCTGGATCAATGGTACTAAATGTATGGATACTAATGATCCAATGATCAGCAACTTCCGCATTTACACGCTTGATAAAACGGTCAGTGAAGCGGCAGATGAAGATACCATTGTCGTTCCTACCAGTTCCACCACACCGGTAGTAGCGGGCCCAGGCGGGAATAGCGGCAATGTCAATCCAAATGGCTGGACATTCCCAACGACTGCCGGCGCAACACTTAACAGTCCGTTCGGCCCACGACCATTAGGATTTCATACTGGAATCGATCTAGCCGTACCATCTGGTTCACCATTCTATGCAACTCGTGACGGCACTGTAACGACACGAGAAGTAGATATCACTACATTTAATGGGGGCAATTGGTGTCCTGTTGCGCCGAGTGAATCTAAAATACAAAAGGACATCTTTATGACGCATAACGTCGACGGCGTCGAATATACATCTGTTTACGCGCACCTCAGTCGTTTTGTAAAGAAGACGGGTGATGTAGTAAAGGCAGGTGACCTTATCGGATATACAGGTGGATCAGGCTGCTCAACTGGGCCTCATGTCCACTTCGAAATATGGCAAGGTAAAGCGCTACCGGGTGTGCAAGCACCAGGCATGTTAGATCCGTGGCCATTGATTAATAAGTAAACTTGATAAAAGGTTGAATATGAATATAACAAGAAAAAACATCGTCGTCGGTTCGGTTCTAGCATTACTTGCTGTCATGGTGATAATTTTTTTCAGCTTACCAAAAGGATCGGTTGAATTTGCCATTGCTCCTAGCGAAGTGTCATTAAAAATTAATAATAAGACACAGATAATCAAGCATAAACAAATTATTAAATTAACACCGGGGACGTATGAAGCAGAATTCAGTAGTGCTGATTTTGAATCAGAAACGAAAACAATTGTCGTCGAAAATCGAAAAAAAAATAGAATAGTCATCGCATTAACCCCATTGACTGACGCAGCAAGAAAAAAAATAAATGACAATTCGGAATCGGTGGCAGTAGTTAAAGAGTATAAAAGTATACGTTATAACGGATTGCTTGCAACGTTACCGTTATCTGGTGTAAATTATATGATTACCTCATGTGCATCTGTTAAAAATCCCGGTAGTGATACGAAAGCTCTTTGTGTTACTACTAATACACAGGCCGGGAAAGTCGCAGCAGTCTCGGCGATTAAACAACTTGGATACGACCCTAATGATTTAGAGATTTTAATTGGCTCTGAAACCCAAAAAGTAATCTTGGAATCAGCTACCTACCGAGTGGACTATTATACTAACGTTAAGCAAGAGGGTAGTGACAAAGTGGGCTTATTCGTAACGCCGCTTAATGTTCCATTCGTCAGCTACACCGCGCCGTTCAATCAACAACTAGAAGCAATCAAAGCAGAAGCACTAAACACGCTTGAGAAGAATGGCTACAACCTGGCAAAATATGACGTCTTTTATTCTAATATCTACTTGTCGAAATACAATCCAAATATTAAACAAACCGACGAGCATGCGATGCCGCCAAATAATTAATCAGAACAGAGTATAGTAGAATTATGAACATCCTCAATAAACGTATCAGTATCCTTGCGACACTCTTTGTATTCGTTTTTGCGACATTTATTAGCTATACGCCCGTCAATGCAGAATCATTATGTACAATCCCGGATCCAAAAAATACAAAGGTTTGTCATGATGACTTTTA
>JAQGGY010000019.1 GCA_028289095.1 Candidatus Saccharimonadota bacterium | reverse complement strand
TTTATTCCGCCAGCTCACACCAGCACGATGCAAAACCGTATTTTAAAAGCTGGCAAAGCAAAATTAGAAGCTGGTGGGCAAATCGCTGCCGTCAGTTATGGCCGTGTATTTCGTAATGAAGATGTCGATGCAACGCACGAGCATACATTCTACCAATGCGAAGGTGTATTCGTCAGTGACGATGCGACGCTAGGACAAATGCTAGGGACGTTACGAAGCTTCTTTGAAGTGTATTATGGCCAGAAATTAAAGATTAAAACGCAACCTGCATATTTCCCATTTGTCGAACCGGGTCTAGAATTTGCAATTGAAAAACCGGCAGCACTCGGTGGCAAACCAGGTGATTGGTTAGAGATGTTGGGTTGTGGCATGATCCATCCAAATGTGCTTCGTGCGGCCGACATTGATCCGGAAAAGTACCGTGGATTTGCATGGGGCGGCGGCATCGAACGTTTAGTTATGTTGAAATATGGCATCGAGGATCTGCGTCATTTTGAATCAGGAAAATTACAATTCTTAAGGAAGTTTAACTCATGATTATTTCTGTAAACTGGTTAAAAAAATTCACAGACATCGATGTCACAATCGATGAACTTGCGACGCTGATTGGATCGCGGCTAGTGGAAATCGAAGAAGTAATCGATCTTGGTAAAAAATATCAGGGCATTATTGTTTCGAAAGTTGTCGAATGTGACAAGCTCGAAGGCTCTGATCATTTAAATGTCACAAAGATTGACGATGGCGGCAAAGCTAGTGATGTTGAGCGTGATGAAAACGGGTTAGTGCAAGTTGTCTGTGGTGCGCCGAATGTTCGCGCGGGTATGTTGGTTGCTTGGTTGCCGCCGAACAGCACTGTACCGGAATCATTTAATGATGCAGAACCTTTCGTTCTAGGTGCACGCAAGCTCCGCGGCGTTATGAGCAACGGGATGCTTGCAAGCGCAAAAGAATTAGATCTATTCGAAGATCACACAGGCATTTTGGAAATTGACGCTGATGCTGCGCCCGGCAGTGATTTTGCTGAAGTGTATGAATTAAACGACTATCTACTAGATATCGAAAATAAGTCTCTTACTCACCGTCCCGACACATTTGGTATCGTTGGATTCGCCCGTGAAATTGCAGCAATCCAGGGCCGGCCTTTCCATACCCCAGACTGGTTAAATCAACTACAGCCTAGCTTTGACGCCTTAGGCGATATTCAAGCACCAACAGTGGCAATAGATGATCTTGCTGTATCAGATCGCTACCAGGCGATTGTCCTCAGTGATGTGAATGGGAATGCGCAATCGCCCGTGCATATTCAATCCTATCTAGCTCGTGTGGGCGTACGTCCAATTAATGCAATCGTCGACGTAACCAATTATTTGATGATGGTAACTGGGCAGCCGCTGCACGCATTTGATTACGACAAGGTGATTGCAATTGGGGGCGGTCGAGCGGATATCCATGTCCGTGCTGGTCGTGAAAATGAAACGCTCGAACTGCTAGATGGTCGTACAATCGAACTGACTCCCGAGGACATCGTTATTGCATCTGGCGACACGGCAATCGGACTTGCGGGTGCAATGGGTGGAGCAAGTACATTAATCGATGAAAATACAAAAAATATTATATTAGAAAGCGCGACGTTTAATTTGTACAACCTGCGCGCGACTCAAATGCGTCATGGTATTTTTAGCGAAGCAATCACGCGTTTCACAAAAGGCCAGCCTGCCGAACTGACTGCGCCCGTCCTGGCCGAAGCTGCTAGATTGATGGGTGAGTATGCGAATGCAAAAGTAGTGACACATGTCGCCGAAGCATATCCAGGTAAACACGATCCACAGCAAATAGTCGTATCAATCGAAACGATCAATAATACGCTAGGTAGCAAATTTATGGCTGCGGATATTGTTGAAACGTTACAGAACGTTGAATTTTCGGCGGAACTTATTGACGGATTAACTATTAAAACGACCGCACCATTTTGGCGAGCCGACATGCATATCGCCGAAGATATTATCGAAGAAATCGGCCGTTTAAATGGCTTTGATTCTATCGAACCATCACTGCCACTTCGCGATTTTACTGCAGTACATCCTGCCGCGTTTGACGCTCTTCGTGCGCAGGTGCGAAAATGCCTGGTCCGCGCAGGCGCAAACGAGGTCTTAACATACAGTTTTGTGCATGGAAATGTATTGCAAAAAGCTGGACAAGATGTTGCAAATTCATATCGAATTACGAACAGTATTAGTCCTGATCTACAGTACTATCGCCAATCCTTGACGCCAAGTCTGCTAGGGTTGATACATCCTAACGTCAAGCAAGGGTATGACCATTTCGCAGTATTCGAAGTGAATAAAACTCACCCGAAACAACAT
Source organism: Candidatus Saccharimonadota bacterium (assembly GCA_028289095.1). GTDB lineage: Bacteria > Patescibacteriota > Saccharimonadia > Saccharimonadales > Saccharimonadaceae > UBA6022. Next base: position 3,433 of record JAQGGY010000019.1, on the reverse strand, counting down.
GGCTTGACCGATGAAAACGTCCCCGCAGAAGTAGACATGATTGCTTTGACGGTGACAAGTAAAAAAACACACACGGGCAGCGCATTCTACGATGCGAAAAAAATACTTGATTACCTAGGTATGTCGTTAGGTCTTGATCTGATGTATAGTCCCATCGATGCTGATCCAAATTATGCAGTGACGACACCATTTGAATATCGTCGCTCTGCGTTGGTGACGGATAAAAAAACCGATACATTTATTGGTATTGTTGGTGAGTATAAAAAATCTGTTAGCCGCGGCTTTAAATTACCCGTACATACCGCTGGTTTTGAAATTGGTTCATTGGCGCTGCATCAGGCAGTAGTCAAATTAAGCAGTAGCTATCAGCCGCTCAGCCGCTACCCTGGTTCCGAACGCGATGTCTGCTTTCAAGTAAATGATTCGGTTCAGTATGGCCAGATTGTTGAATGCGCTGAGGTTGTTCTGCGCGATAGTAATTTGGATACCATAATTAGTCCAGTTGATATTTATAAAGCGGAAAACAGTGATACAAAAAATGTGACAATCCGCATTAAATTGACGGCTTATGATCGCACATTAACTGGTGATGAAGTGACGGGGATTATGAATCAAGTTACAGCAGCTGCAATCGAACAATTACACGCCACTATTGTTTAAAATAAGCGATACGATACGTTGTTTATTTGGTATGATAAGAGTAAATAACGATAACCAGCATAAATCTAGAGGACTTTTTATTATATGAATATTACTATTGTTGGCGGTGGATTCGGCGGCGTGAAAACTGCGTTAGAACTTGCAAAGCAGCCAGATAATTCCATTACGCTTATTACCGACAAGCCTGATTTTCAGTACTATCCCGCGCTATATGGTGCGGCGACTGGCCGAAGTCACCTGGAGTCATGGGTGTCATTGGACAAGATATTTGCTGGTAAGAAAAATGTGACGGTTCAACTGGATACGATCGAAGCAATCGATCCGATGACAAAGACGCTAAAAGGAGAGTCGGGCGCATCATATACCTTTGAAAAGTGCGTCCTCGCGCTAGGGACTGTGACAACCTATTTTGGTATTCAAGGTTTAGAAACATACACATTTGGGATTAAATCCGCTGCAGAAATAGAAAAACTAAAAGATCATATCTATAGTGATTTGGTTGAAGGTCGCGGTGTTGATAAGCGCTATATTGTTATCGGCGCAGGCCCCACTGGTGTGGAGCTGGCCGCTGCACTAGGTTCATATTTAAAGAAATTGAGCAAGCATTTGAATGCGGTTGATTCTACTATGCACATTGCGCTAATTGAGGCATCACCACGTGTTTTGCCACGAATGAGTGAAAAAGCGAGCGCCAAAGTCCAGCGACGATTAGAAAAATTAGGCGTCAAGGTACAAACGGGCAAGACGGTCGAATCTGCATCTGAAGATTTGATTATGGTTAGCGGTGAACTGATGACGAGTGACACGGTTGTTTGGACGTCTGGAGTTGCCAATCATCCATTCTACAAAGCAAATACTGGCCATTTCACACTAGCGCCTAACGGTCGCGTTGTCGTTGACGCATATATGCAAGCGAATAACGATGTCTATGTTATCGGTGATAATGCTGCAACGACATTTACCGGCTTGGCGCAGACTGCTTTGCACGATGCTATATACGTCGCTGATCACATCAAGCGCGTTGCTGCCAATCAGCCCGTCAAAGAATATAAAGCGGTTATGCCGCCAGTTGTCGTTCCAGTGGGCGAGTTTTGGGCGGTCTTTGAATGGCGCAAGATACTTATAACAGGAATAATTGCTGCGATGATTCGCCGCGCTGCAGACTTTGTTGGCTATTCGGATATTCTACCAATTGGACAGGCGCTGGGTATTTGGCGCCCGCATCGTATCTGGCACGATGATGCGCCTGTTTCAGAACAAGATAAATAAAATATTTTTAGATATGAAAAGACCCGGCTACTTCGTGCGTTTCAGCACAAAGTAGCCGGGTATACCCTTCAAGGTAATGTTACTCGTTGTCTCGATTGTTAGCGGAGGCGCTGAGCATAGTGACGATTCTCTTTGCCGGGGCGGCATCACGAAGCTTGAACGGCCCCATCAAGTTGACGTCTGTATCTTTATCGCCAGGAATATCGATAATCATCCAGCGTATAAAAAGTATTTTCATCACAAGGCCACCGAAGCCTTTCTCGTCGCGATCAGACTCGCCAGTTGCAATGTAGCATCTATTGACTCGTTTTAGATCAATCAGTGGCGCACTACCCCCGAGGAACGGGGGCGAATCAACAATAACCAGAAAGCCGTTTCTGCTAGTTTGCGGCCCGGGTGGCAACAAGACTGCCCGCCAATAATGCCAGTACGCTATTTTTTTGTAGAACTTGCCAAGGGCATACAACATAAAAATACAGCCAGCTACAAGGACTATTAGTGGGGCGGTCTGCGAACTTTTGAATGCCACAGCTAATTCAGTAGTCCATTTTGGCGCCCAATCTAGTAGCGTTACAATACCTAATAGTACAGGTAGAAGCAGTATGACGAGTGAAACGATTATAAGCAGCAGTTCTCTGTAGATCGTACTTGGTGGTGGGCGTTTCATGATTTTCACGTCAACCATTTTGCCCGTTTTACGATCTTTTCTTTGGACTTCTTTTTTTAGAAATGGTATCCTTTTGGGATATTGCAAAAAGAGCGATTTCGCCGACTTGTGTAATTCAAATGTCCCATGGGTAACGTTTAGGTTGTCTTCTTCGCGGATTCGCTTTCGAGCATGGGCACTGAGTTCGACGGACGGTAACTCGAAAGGCTGTTCCTCGGTGCGCGTAGGTTGGGGCACGTTTCGCACATCATTTACATGTGCTCGTTCGGCAACTATCGGTATAGGCGCCGTGTTCGGACGCTTTGTGGTAGGTGCTTCGTGCTGGATTTTGGGAATGGCGAAACCCTTCGGCATTTTTCCGATTACGTTTCGTCGACCTCGCACCCACAGCACAACGCAAGTAATCGTCATTGCTGCAAGTACAAGAATCATGATAGGGCGCCATATGTCTGATGCGACACTTAGTCCCCACCAAATTGTAGCCACGATGCTCAGAAAACCCGCTCCCACCAGTAGGTAGGCGATTATCCGTTCTTTTTTGATGGCTCCAAACTTGCCTTGGTATGTATCCAAGAGTTTTTTCACATTGATTCACTTCCTTCGAAGGGTAAAAGAACTATCACTTTCACTGCACGGTTGCAATGAATAAGATCTATCAGCTGTTATAAGGTATTACGCCGCGTAAGTCAAAGGTAAGCGTTATGAATGCATCTATCTACCCATGTACGTGTATAATTAGAGGAATGTATATTATTATTAAAACACTTCAGTTCGCAAAAAATCTCTGGCCGTATTATATAGGGGTGACAATATCATCTGTATTGGTTGCATTAACTG
>JAQGGY010000005.1 GCA_028289095.1 Candidatus Saccharimonadota bacterium | reverse complement strand
ATTATTCGTTTTTAAAGCAAGAATTCCGTAGGGCTGGGATTGATTTTGAACCAAAACAACTGTGTACAGTGAAGTTGTCACGAAAATTATACCCCGATCAAACCAGCCACAAACTGTCCAGCCTGATTGAACGGCATGGTTTTTCCTATAGCGCCCGTCACCGTGCATATGACGATGCGCATATACTTTGGCAGTTTTTAACATTGGTCCAGCAGCAGTTTACCTACGATATTATCAACGAAGTTATTAGCCTGCAGATTAAACGCCCTAGCCTGCCAAAGCACCTGGATGTCGAAGCGATCAATAATTTGCCGACGGGTCATGGGGTGTATATGTTTGATGATGAAAAAGGTATGCCGTTGTATATCGGTAAAAGCGTCAATATCCGCCGCCGTGTCATGAGTCATTTTACGCGCGACAGCGAAGAATACCGCGAGTTCAAAATCGCCCAAAGCGTCTACGGGGTACGATTTGAATCAACCGGGGGTGAATTAGAGGCGCTCTTACGCGAAGCCCATCTGATCAAAACCGAACAACCCCTGTATAATCGGCGATTACGACGGGTGCGCACGCTGACTGCATTGCGGCAACAGATGAACAGCGATGGCTATATAGCGATTATCAGCGACCAGTTGACACAGGTGACGCCCGATCAGTTCGATACTATCCTGGCCCTGTATGACAAACGCGGCGCAGCAAAAACTTCCCTGTTAACGATTATTAAAACATTTGATTTGTGTCCAAAACTATGTGGAATAGAAAAAGCCAAAGGCGCATGTTTTTCATATCAATTGGGAAAATGTAAAGGCGCCTGCATCGGCAAAGAAGACAGTGCAACCTACAATCGCCGTCTTCTGGTGGCGTTCGAGCATAAACGAATCCAATCGTGGCCCTATGACGGCCCTGTTATCGTGCGTGAATTATCGTCAGACACGACTGTAAATAGCGGCTTTATCGTTGATCAATGGAGTATTATCGGTAAAATCAGCCAAGAAGAAGATTTTGAACCTGTCGTAACCCATTACGACGCAATCTTTGATTACGATGCATACAAGATATTGCGGTCGTTCATGACCCAGCGCGGAACTAAAACTGAAATTTTGCCGTATAACAATATGGATGATTGATGAATGTGTTGTCGGCTAACGTATGCTAATAACGGTAAATCGCTGCGATTGGTACTTTTGCAGGTAACAATTCGTTGCCGACGCCTAATATGGTGCCACCTTGCGCTAGTACTTTTTTAACTAATTCGGCGACACGTTCGTAATCCTGATTTTTTGCAAACGATAAAATAGGCACCGCCGTATTAACTGCATCGCTGACGGTATCTGTCGTTTTGCGGGTGATGCCAACCAATAATGTCTGTACGCGACCCATGTTGGCCGCTTCGGTGACATCTGTATAATCGTATGAGGATTTTTGTATGCCAACTTTTTCGTTTAGTTGGTCGACTGCTTCAATGGCCCGTTTACTAATGACTTCGGACTGTATGATTGGCCATGCCAGTGCGACTAGGTCAGGTAATGTCGTGTTGGTATGGTTACCTTGAATGTATTCATGCACTATATTTTGCATTTTGGTCGAATTGCGGAAGTCACCTGCTTCACTATCCGTCCCTGCGATAATGATAGGTAATGAGTCATCGAATTCTTTTAGGCTAGTCATGGTGTTTTCCAGAATGCGGAAATATTGAAAACGCTCTTCCCTGCCTGCCCGGTTCGAATCACCTTGACCATGTGATGCGACGGCGCCGCTGCCATCACTTGCCGGACTATTTTGGTTGCGGATCGTATTACTGTTCGAAAACATTTCGTCGATATTTAGTGCGTCTTCGGGGCTGCTAGGAAAATCAATCGCGACGGGTTCTAATCCGTACATATCGCCCTTGAACAGTTTGGTGTTATGCATCGCCAGAGCAAGCATATAGTACGGCTGGTCGTATGCCATAACGATCAGCAGCGGTGTGATATCGTACGAATCATCAACACAGACGCGCTCTTCACATTCGACAGGTAGATGATAAATTTCGAATTTTTCCGGGCTGGAAAAAATAGCCATACCTTCAGTAGTTTGTTGCCAAAAGCCCAAGTCTTCCAACTTACTTTCCATTTGCTCGAAAGTTGATGACATCGTGTCGTCGCCGACTTTTTCGTGCCATTGTTCCCGTGCTTGGCGTATAAGGTTTTTATACCGAGTCTGATCTTCTTGCATATGAGGTGGTGTCGGATGACGGTGGGTTGGTAGATAGACGCTGATGACATTTCCGGACTGAGGTCGCGCTAGTATTTCAATTGAAGATCTAGTGACTTTGTTCATGCTTTATCCTCCTTACATAACCGAGTTATTGCACTTTAATTTAAACGTACAATCAATTTTATATCTGTAAAGTATTTCACTCGGCATCTGTTTGTCACCTGTAAGCGGGGGTGATATTTGAATATTTCGCATGACAGGCATATGCTAAATATAGCGACTAGGCGAAAAAAAGTTGTATTGTAATATTTGATAGGAGGTGTGGAATGGACGATCAAAATGAAGGTCAAAATGATGATTTGCAACGTGATCCAAAACAGTGGCCAAGTGGACGTGAGCACATGTCTGAAGCCCAGCGAATCGAGCTGGAAATGCTGTCCAATCAAACAGGCGAACCAACATTTGACGAAAACTTAACAAAGGCCGAAGCATCTGAAAAAATAGAAGAATTACGCGAAGAAGCTGGTATCGATGACACTGTCGACGACACTGATACAGTCCTAGGCGACGACGAATAAACCTGCGCGCGTTTTACCTGCTTTGTAGCGCATCCAGCGCGACGGCCACGGCGGCTAATACTCGCCAATCTTCGCTGGCATAGTAATCATCGGTCATTGATAATGCGTAGTGGTCACGAAATAGTGTCGTTTTGCGGTACTGGCCCACTTCTTGATTTGCGCCGTTGATGAACGCAAAATGATATTTAAAGAACCATGAAATAATTTCTGCCAGATCACCGACGATCGGTAAAAAGCCTGCAAACCGTCGGAATACCGCCAGTGCCATGCTGCTTTCGGTAATTGTCAGTTTTGACTGGTCGTTCGTGTCTAAAATGCTCCAGGTGCTTTTTAGTAATGACGCTTTAAATTCTTTTCTAAACGCGCCAATCCTGTTGCCTTCCATGTCATCGATGACAAATTTTCCATGCACGTCTAATATTTTTTCAGCCCGCAGTGTAAAGATCGGCTGTGTTTTTGCCTCGTCGCCATAAAAGATGACTTGTTCTTTGAATGTCAGGCGCTTTTGCTGGGCGAATGCCACAAGCGCACTTTTAGTCCCTGCTTGATCGGCCGTATAAACGGCATATTTATTAACGAAGGCGGTGATTTTTTGTTCAACGATAAGTTTAGGATTCATACATCAATGATACCAGTCTTTTTTACAATTGGTCCAGAGATATGGAAAAGGCGCCGACCCGGTGCTGCACATAGTGTGCAGCGACCGAATCAGCGCCGTAAAGCCCTTTCCTATCTTTGATATAACAATCGGTTAATCGGTTTTCCATGCCTCGTAGGTATAGTAATTGAATACCGTCGGACGAAGGAGTGTGCTGATCTCGTTATTGGTACTTGTTAGGGCGCCCTTGTTGAAGATCAGCGAACGATGAAACACTGAGTTGTCGATAGCGCGCGTTTCAACTGGAAATGAATCCAGTGACTTAGCGTGTTCGCCTAGGGCGGTACTCGTCATGCTGGGTGATCCGATGATCCAACCCCAATCACCAAAACTTGGTACGTTTTCGTGATAAGGGACAACGCCGAGTCCTGCAGCAGCCATAGTCCGCATGATGCAGAGATAGGTTTCTTTTGCGTGATATGGCGAGGTTGATTGTATGACAACGATGCCGTCAGGCGACATATTATGCTTGATCTTGCTGTAGAACTCCAGCGAGTACAGCTTGGATAGTTCGATAGAGTTAGGATCAGGCAGATCGACAATGACAACGTCCCATGGCCCTGATTGGGCAGAGATAAATTGATCGGCGTCAATAGTGAAGATGTCGACCGAGCCAATGCTTTCCGTGACAGGTTCACTGACACATTCCACCTGGCGTTTCCCTTGCTGGCTGGTCCTTTCTGGGCAATCGACAGTGCCGATATGACCGGTGTCGACAAGTACTTCCCGTTTAGACCCCGTGTCCTGTACGCCAGTTGGCATACTGCTATGGACACGGGCGTCTGCGAATGAATTATCATTCAGTTCGGTGACGAGCGGATTGGTCCGTGCGAGCTCGATCATGCCCGGGTCAAGGTCGACGAGCGACACTTCTTTTACTTCGGGGTATTTGACGATTTCACGCAGTGCCATTCCGTCACCGCCACCCAGAACAAGGACGCGCTCGTGACGAGCGGCCATGTTCATAGCCGGGTGAACAAGTAGCTCGTGGTAGATCTTTTCATCACTACTGTTAAACTGCTTGTTTCCGTTTAGGAATAACTCGAACGTGTTGCCGGTCGCCGAATCGACGTTTGCCGTTTCGGTCATGACAATCTGTTGGTACTTGGTCTGCTCTTGGAACACGATCGGATCTTCATATAGCTTTTGGCTGAGAATCTTTGACCATGAATCAACGTTCGAAAAACCAGTGACCGTTACTGCGACGACAAGCGCTGCCGCAATAGCGGCAAGCGGTGCACTAAGCTTCCACTGTAGCAAACCGCGTTTCCAAAAAAACCAGAGTGCGACAAGGGCAACCGCTAGGTTGCAACCTGCAACGAAAAAGCTGATGTGCGTGAGCGGAATGTACATCCGAAGCATAATGATCCAGACGGCCACACCAACAGCGCCACCGACGTAGTCCCACGCCCAAGTTCCTGCAATGTTATTGCCGAGATTGGATGTGAAGCGTTCGTTAATACGCATGACTAGCGGGATTTCGATACCGATAAGCAAGCCGATACAACAGATATAGACCATTTTGATCCATGAAAAGTCGGCTTGCATAGTACTGAACACCCACTGCATGGCAATGGGTGCGAATCCCCCCATCAATACTAGTCCGAGTTCTGCCAAGATGAATGTCTCGACCAGTCCTCGTGTCATGTACTTCTGTAGGAACCCACCAATGCCCATCATAAGGAACATGACGCCGATGGTGATACTGAACTGCTCGATGGAGTTGCCGACCAAGTAGGTATTTACCGTACTAAGCACGTATTCATACACCAGGCCAGCAGCGCCGGTAGCGAGCATTACAAACGCCAAGATACCTCGCGGCATCCAGGCGCCGAATTTTGCGATTGAGCGCACAGGTGATGCCTTTTGGGTAATCGGGATTGATGTCGTTACCGATGCCATGTACTCCTCCTAAGGAGATTGTTATCTAAAGATGTTAAGGTAAGGTTTATGCTTTCAGGACTTTGCGGTTTAGCCACATTATCCTGGTGTCTGTTGGGGACTCCTGATGCAGCATATGCTACTGCAGGAGTCCCCTCGGACATTACTTTAGAAAAAAGGTGTTACATGAACTGGATGATACCCAGCATGAAGCCGATCGCGATTGAAACCAATCCGACGATCAACGACTTGCTCAGGTTGCCTTGATGTTTGTCGGCTCCTTCTGGATCCAGTTTGTTCGCCAGCAGCCAGACTGCAGCCAGGCGGCCGAATGGAATGATTAGCGTACTGGACAGTACGGCGAGGGCGTATGATGCAAGATCACTTGCCCAGCCGGTGAAGTCCCCGCTAATGCTAAACCACAGCGTAATGCTCACTGCGATAAGCAATGTGCCGGCATCAACTGCCGCTGGTACGTTTCCGCTAGCTACCAAAGCATCGACGTCGCGCTTTTTAAAGCGCATCCATGCCCAGCAATACGCCTTGTAAACGAGTGCTAACGTTGCCATGCCGATGAAGCTGAAAAGCATTGCGCTGCCGATGCCAGGGAAAAACTCTTGGCCATTTCCCGAAAAGGCGGCGCAGATGATCAGGCCGAGCGAGATGTAGGCGCAGGCTTCCAAAAAACCGACAGCAAAATTGCCGTCAGCGATGTAAGTACTGTTCTTTACATTCCGCACAATGACATAGTCGAACAAGAAAACTGCGGCAGTCAGTACGCCAATGGCAATGATGCCATCAAGCGCAAAGATGCCAACACCTTCCCAGTATGTCCGTTCATCGGTATTGATCAGTGAGCCGGTCGCAGCAAATACGACGCCTAGGTATGCCCCGGCGCGCGTGATTGCTACAGCCTTGTTACCCTGTTTCAGCAGGGCACGGTCATCATATTCGGTGATCCAATCGTGCAGGATCTTGTACGTAAGCAGCAGGACTGCGGCTACTATCAGATACGGGAAAGGCTCGATAAAGCCTCGGCCCGCAATCCTAAAAAACGTTTCGATATTCATGTTTACTTACCTCCGCCGCCGGGTCCGCCACCACGAGATACTGGGCCCGCATTGCGGACGGTCGCATCTTGCAGGCCGGACTTGGTGAATGAACTGTTCGGGAATCGTGCGCCGGTCATTGGCGAATGCGCTCCGTAACGGGGCACGCTGCCTGACGCGGCAAAGTACGGCTCGTCCTTGCGTCGGTAATCCCTGTTCCAGGTGTCGTACTCTGAACGATAGTGGTACGGATTTGGTCCGCCAATAAGGTCAGAGAACAGGCGGTATTGCCCGTAAAACACCCAAAATGAGTTGCCGTTGTTGTCGTTTTGCCATTGGCCGTAATTCGCATCCCCTACGTAGGCCATGCCTGGCGGGGTTGCTTCGTTGTTGGCCTGGTCGGCAAAATCGCCGTAAGGCTTGCTGTAGGTATCCATCCCAATGTATTCACTACTAAGTTCATCAGCATCGGCCCAAAAAATCCCCTTGGCCAAATCTGCGTCAGAGTCATACTTGCTGCAGTAGTTGGACGCTGGGTCAGGTCGACCTGACGTGTCCGGCTTGCCATTTCGGAGCACCAATACCTTATGGCAGTAGGTGTCTTCGACGGCTCCCATGTACAGTTCGGCATAGTCGTGACCATTCGGAAAATCTTTTTTAGGGTCAATGTGGAGTTTATCCCACTGTCCCCTATCAACGTTTCCTTCGGTATTGAACGATCCCCAAAATCCAACTGTTGCCAGTTTGGTTTCGGGGGCGAACTGACCAAAGTAATTAGCCGTCTCGGTGTCAACTGGAACAGGCGGATAGTCATAGTCGCGGTCGGTGTCCGAGTCGGAACCTTCGTTCCAGCTTGTGCGGCCGATCTCGATTTCCGAATCTACCTGGATATCCAGCAATGTGTGCGTTTCAGACGTTGACAGTTCGCCTATAGTGGCCTGGTATTTTGGTCCCTCCGAAAGGATGCTTGCGTGATTGTCTTGTATCTTTTGCGCGTTGGCGGCGACGATCGTGTAGTTTGGGTTTGACTTCTTAAGTTCTGCCTGAATATCGGTGAATGCGGTTGCACTCGTCGAGTTCCAGGCAGTGAATGGTTCAAACTTGCGCTTGATCGCCTCGTCTTGCGTTGGGAAAGACGTGGTCGCTGCGGTAGTTGCCTGCTGGAGGACGGTAAATTGTCCGGACGTGTCAGTTGCTGTTTTCTCGGCACGCTGTGCCGTGGCTGCAGAATTTGACTTGGCGTCCAGGATTTTGTCCGCCCACATAGCAGGCTCTTCCCGAAGGGTTCGTGCTTCATTCGCCAGTCGGTTTACGTCGCCGATTGCCGTTTCGAGTTCGCCGCGGCGTTCGTCTTTGTAGTTGTCCGCGATGCTTTTAACGCGCTCAGTTCTCGCCTTTTCGGCTTCATCGATTTTTGCTTGCGCTTTGTCGAAGCTGTCGGAGTGGCGTTCACCAGCACTGTATTCTTGCAGGAATTTGTAATTCTCTTGCCCAAGCTTTTCGTCATAGGACTTTTTGGCATTGTCCAAATCAGCTTGCGCTGTTTTGACGACACCTTCTAGTCCCCTGACTTGCTCGTCAAGGTCTTTCGGCGGGCCGCCACAGGCGACCAGCAAAAGCAGCAAGGCAACACACCCTGCGATCCATCCAAACCTACGTTTGGTTTTTTGCACGTTATGCTCCTTGTGTTTTGACGGTTGAAATCGCACTGTGGCTCATGACAACAGCTTGACCTGGGTAGGAATGTGCAGACCAGATACTGGCATACTCGCCTATAAGGCTTGGTTTCCCCATAATGACGGTCATCGGGATGGCAGCCAGATCTCCCTGGGGGAATTCATACGCAATCCCAAATCCGCCGCTTTCAGGGGAATTCGCTTTTCCGACAAGGTAGCTAAAAGGAGAAATAAAATTTCTCCAGGGTATTCGGTTAGATGTGAACGAATAGCTGAAATGTGCGTTTTGGCGTTCGACGACATGCTTTTTGGCGTCACCGAGGCGTAGTTGGAATGAATCCAGATCACTCGGTGGTGTTACGCAGGCTAGCATTTCGTGTAATACGCCATTTTCTGTCTCGTAAGAAATGATATGGCTTGCGCCAATCACTCTGGCAGTGACAGATATGCCGCATATATCTACGGTCGAACTCCACAATACATTGTATGGTTCGACGTTCAACTCACCTTCGATAAGACTTAGGTGTAGGTCATCGGGGCTTTGGTCGGTAAACAGTGATGCATCATGCATCATGTTCCTTCTTTCTTGTTAATGTCCGGCCGGAATATACCAGCGTGTATCCGCTAGATACTCGCGTGATTATACTACTTTTTATAACCAATGTCAAGGGGTGGGATGGTATTATAGACTTGTCGATAAAAATATGTTATAAATAATAAAGCTTTGGTTTCGGCCGAAGAGCTCTGTGCACCGACAATCTTCTAGAAAGGTATGTTCATGGATGTAGTCTGGACAGTAATTTTAGTTTTGCTTCTTGTAGTTGCCTTGGCTTTTGCAATCGTCATTCTGTTGGGAAGCCTCAAGCGCAAGCGCCAAGAGCGCGAAAAGCAAGAGCGCGAAGCAAAGGATGAAAATCGGCGCAAGCAACAAGCTGAAGAACGAGCCAATCGCTGCCCCGTCGAACTTGAAATTGGATCGACGGTCGGTTACGCCGACAAGTGGTATGAAGTCAAAGGTAAAGTTAGCTATAACGATGCCGAAGGCTACACTTGGTTTGACTATCGGCTGCAGAACCTTGAAACCAAGGAACGTCTATGGATCAGCCTCGAAAAAGACGAGGATTGGGAAGCTAGTCTTTGGTCTGATCTGACAGCAGGACGTGACTTGCTGCCTGACTCCCCGACCGCAAAAACACTTGTCTTTGACGGGACAAAATTCCGCCTTGACGAGCGCGGCCAGGCCAACTACAAGGTTGAAGGCCAGACTGACTTTCGCCCCAAGGCCGGATCTGTCGAGTACGTTGATTTCATCGGCGATGACGACAGACTGCTGTCATACGAACGGTACGACGGCGGAAGCTGGGAAGTAAGCATCGGTCAGGACTGCAATATCGAGGACATTATGGACCTTCCAAAATTGCCTCAGTAGCACAAGAGCAGGATCGAGTAGTCGCACATTACGTGCGGCTGCTCGATCCCAACTTATTTCGATGATCTTACCCTACTCTTCGTAGGGTTTTTTTAATATATGAAAAGCCCGCTTCATAAAAAGCACTTTACTAACATGCCGTTTAGGTGTGTTAGTGGCTTTTCGTGAAGCGGGTAGATTAAAAGTGTCCCCGTTGACCTAGCTGGTCGCGCAATGCATGGATGCGATGGCCGTACTTGGATGAATCATCTACATTGCCAAGGCTTTTAGCAAGTTCATGCAGAATCGTCAGATTTCCTATCTGAGCACGAGGCGAATCGGGCGTGGGTCGCAGAATTTCTGATGGCGTATCACCTGTTTGCTGGACGATGTACAAGGGTCGGTATACATCAATACCGCCGCAATGTTCTTCGTACCACTGCTTTAGTGTTTCGGCTATTTCGCTTTCTGCTGTTTCATAAGGGAATGTCTTTCTGATTCGGATCAGCATCGTGTAATTGTAGATGCTTTTCGGATTGGCTGGTATTGGTGCGTTCAGTTTCAAAACCGACGCACAGCTGTTCAGGCGCTCGAATAACTTGGATCCAATTGCGATCGTTGACGATAATTCGGCGGACACGTTTGAATCTTTGTTGAATACATTGATGCGATTCAGCTGTATCCGTTCCATCTCGACTTCTGACACTGTTAACCTTTCGTAGCTAGGGAAAATATTCGCAAAACTATTAGTCGTATGATGCCATAATTATACCTAATATACAAGTAACTCCGCAGTGTATGGCGGAGTTACTTTAATTCAACGTTTTTACGCATATAAAGAGCGATGTTTTATCATGACGAAACATTCAGTCGGCCCGGCCTATGCGCTGGCTCGGTACAAAGATTTTCTTGTTTGTGTTATCCCTGTTATTTCATATATACGATTCGTGCGCCTTGGCGTAATTGTGCCTTAGTAGGTCAGACGAACGCTTGTTAAGACAAGTGAAAGAGTTAGGTTTTTATAAGAAAAACGTTTGTTACTATTCAATATAGCACAGATTAAACGTTTTGTCAATAGCGACATTCAGTAGTACTCCTACCAACTTGACACGCTGACAAATATCGATTATGCTTAATCTTGTGTGTTTTTTTACGTGGAGTTTTAAAACACACGCGCTACCCCTGTTATCCACCAAGTTCAAACAACTATTAATAGCGGATAATACTACAGGGAGTCAGCAAGGAGGGTTAAAATACTATGCGTTTAATCGCTTTATCGCTAGCAGCTGTCTTAGGTACGATCGTACTCGGTTCTAGCTCGACGGTAGCTAATGCTACCCCAAAACAAGAAATTAAAAAAGAAGTAGCCGCTAAAATGGTTGAAATTCAGCCTGGTGATAGCCTAAGCAAGATTGCTACAGAAAAAGAATCAACAATTCAACGATTGTTTGACGCCAACGAAAAAATTGAAAACCCAAATATGATTTTTCCTGGCGAAGAACTACGCGTCCCTGCTGCGGACGAACACTTAGTAACTCGACCTATGCCTGCGGAACCTGTCGCAACGCCTATAGTGGCTGCACCAGTTGCGCAGACGCAACAGTCTGCACCCGCAACGCGTAGTGTTGCGCCACGCGTTGCTGCCGCACCTGTAGCAGGTGGTGGCGTATGGGATCAGTTAGCGCAGTGTGAAGCTGGTGGTAACTGGGCTATCAATACGGGCAACGGCTACTATGGCGGATTGCAGTTTACGATCAGTAGCTGGCAAGCGGTGGGCGGTAGCGGTTTACCTAGCAACGCTAGCCGTGAAGAGCAAATCCAGCGCGGTGAGATGCTACTCGCCCGTCAAGGCTGGGGCGCATGGCCTGCATGTACGGCAAAACTTGGCTTACGTTAAATAGTCTCGTTATAAATGATCCGCAGCTGTTACACTGCGGATCATTTATATTAGACAGAATGTATTAGCGGTTTTTGCCACTCCCTGAATTGTCAGAATTATCGCCTGTCTCGCCGGATTTGATGCTGTCGTCGCGATCATCGTCATCGCTTACGCTTAGACCGTCATTATTACTAGATCCAGAATTACTGCTGCTTGACTTGCTATCGTCGGATGATCCTGGGCCGCTATTGTTAGAATTTGATCCAGACCCAGAATTATCATCGGTTGTCATGACCGTATCTTTTATTTGTGCAGCTTTGGTGCGAACGATCATTCCGTCCTGCATGTTAACGTCAACGCGTGCTTTATCACTAAAGCGGACGCTGTATACGACGACTCCGCCTTCTAATTCTAATTCGACTTTGTATACCCTACTGCCTGGTTTTTTAGCGCGGGCGATTTCGACTGCCCTTGCAAAACCTATGCCGCTCGTAAAGCCGTTTGGCAATGCTTCACTGGATGTTTGAGTGCTAGGTGCCGATTTAATCAGTCCCCCGGTTTGTGCATTGTACACGGCAATCGTTCCATTAGATAACAGCATTTTGTATGCCATTGGACCTGTTTCACCTTGTTCTAACTCGATATGCGCAACTGTCACGCCAGGTTTATTAGCAACTGCTGTGGTTGCGATGGCGATGGCGTCCTTCAGTCCCGTTAGTGCCGTTGGTGTAATGTCGACCATAGTAACTTCGCTGACCGTGCTGGTGGCTGTCCTGTTGGCCCACATGTCATATGCTTTCCAGCCTAGCGCGCCCACGATTACTATGGCCGCTACAGCGATGCCGATTCTTCGCACGGGGACAGTACTGCGTTTTGTTAGCTTATTCATAATTACTTTCTTTTTAGGCGTTGTATATGTTTAAAATTATATCCTTAAGCTGTATAAAAGCAAGCTAGCGCGGCTAACAACTTGCTCAAAAAGTGAAAAAATGCTATAATAGATATATATTTATTCGTTGATTTCCTATCTGATATGAAAGGAGGATCCGATAAATGGATCCTTATGAATACACTGGTCGTCACCGCCCAAATGTTGGGCGGCATTTTCGCAAACGCAACTGGATGCAGAAACTGCTTGTCCGTCTGCGTATTGTCAATCAGTCGCAGTCTCTCGATGAATTCAAATCATTCAAGAGCGACGTCAGACTGACGCCAATCAGGCCCGGCTTCTTGATCATATACCCCGTGCCGAAAGGTCCGCCTAATCTCACAATATATCCGCTGGATACGTCATCTGAAATCCAAAAAAAAGGACGCACCGGACGCGCCGAAGGCTACTTCGAATGCCATGCGGACGACAGCCAGGCCAACTAAGCGTCACTAGCGCGCCTCCACTGTTTCATAAGGAACCCCCCGGTCAATCCGGGGGATTTCTTTTTTTATTCGTTTTCGTCCTTTTGGACTCGTCAGCATAATAACGCAACTATGGAACGAATAGTGCTAAGGAAAAAATGTGACTGTCGGGGGGCGCATGTGCACATCCCCCGACAGTCTAGTGTTTGGTCGGATTACTGTTCTGTTTCCTCGCCACCACCGCCACCGGACAACATGGGCAGATGCTCATAGTCGTCCTTAGATAGCGATAAGTTGTGTGTGGCAAGCAGATCGACGACGCGTTTCAGTGAATCCGGACCAAACTGAGGCAGATATAGCAGGTCCTTTTCCGATCGTTGAATGAGGTCACCGACGGTAACGATCCCTTCGAGCCTCAGACGTCCGAACACGCGAGTGCCAAAATCCAGGTTCTGGACTGGGGTGTCTGAAGTGACAGGACGCGGCCGCACAGGTGGCTGTGGTGTGGGGTTTGTAACCGATTGCAGAGCGGCATTCACTTCCGCAAATGCTTGCTTCCTGCCGTCTTCAACGCCACGTGCGTACGCCTTTTCCTCCAGATCTTGCAACATTTTTGTTACGTCGATGCTTTGACTGCTCATTTTTATCCTTAGCTAGTATGTGATGGAATTTTCCCAACACGCAGGTTCGACTCATGACATGATTGCATGTATGAATTCATTGAATACAATACCATGTAATAGGTGTATAAACAAATCTGCATAGATACTGACCACTGTGTAGATATTGACTAAATGCTAAAAATATGCTACAATGAAGGTGTGGGAAATACAAAGAGTAATGTCCTGACGGCCGGCGTAGCCACCGTTTCCATCCTCTTCCTCGGCACCGCTTGCGGTACATCGAACGAAGAGCCGCGACCAGATATCACCGCATCATCACCGGCTGTTGCCGAGGTCTACCCCCAGAAAGGGTACGTCGGCAGGGTGTCGAGTGACAACGGCAAGACTTGGGACTGTAATACCAGCGCCAAGACCGATCTGAAAATGGGCGGCACCGTCACCAACTCTTCCACCAACGTCACCGTCGATCAGTCAGATCCGAACAAGATTATTGTCAAGTTCTCGAATGGCACTGGCGGGTTTGCATCTGGCGGCATCGTCAACGGCGACACGCCGTTCCTGATCCCCAATACAAACCCCGGCGAAACGCCGTTCGACGTACTCAGCCTGAGTGCGAGCGACTTCGGTCCAATCACGGCCATCAGCATCTGCGGCGGCGGAATGTAACCACAACCGGGCGGGCTCGGGATTATCACTGGCAGTACGCCAGCGAAACAATCCCGAGTCTGTCCCTCAACCCTCGACTTTATCCCCTATCCTCATTGGATGGGGTATTTTTTATAAAAAAATCCCCCGCCCTCTGTAAAAGAAGGCGGGGGTGTTATTGCACTCATGAATACATATCCATGAAGTGAGTGGCAGGCAGGGAGTCTGATAAGACTCAACCTGACCTGCCATGACGACAAAAGTGTGTTGCACTGGTAAGCGCGACGACACGTAGTCTCGTTAACCTAGACTGCGTCCAGATCTGTTTGCTTTTGTTTGGCCGGCGTAGTATTTACGCCAGTCTGCTCCTCTTTGCTTTCCAGCTCGAGTTGCTGTTTGGTTTCGATTGCCTGATCCTTGTGAAGATCATGGCCATGCGGCGTCTTGTTCCATACGCTTTCGCGGGGAAGTTGCCACAAAACAACGTACGCCGACCAGCTGGTAAATGCCCACCATATCGGTGTAAGGAAAAGGTACTTGACGGTACCGAATCCCCCACGATGCAAACAGGCACCGACTAGCTGATAGAATAGCAGTAAGTTGCCCGCTACCATCAGCAGAACACCGAAGTAGAACAGCGGTGGCGGGAACAGGCTCTCGATGAACGGCGACCGCGTAATGAAATACGTAATCGTCAGACCCCACATGATCGGGTTAAGCCACAGACTGATAGGTGTGCCGAGGGTCAGCAGAATGTAACTGAACCAACGGAAAAATCCCATCTGACGTGCGGTTTTGATCGGTTGGCGCGTATACACCAGGCCCGTCTGCAGGTAGCCTTTCAGCCACCGGCGACGCTGCATATCTGCAATATGCAGATTAGCTGTGGCCTCTTCACGCGTCACAGAATCGATCATTTCGATACGATATCCGCTCAGCGCAAGCGCACCTGCAAGCTCTGCATCCTCGGTAACATTCCAAGGATCCCATCCGCCGACCCC
This sequence comes from Candidatus Saccharimonadota bacterium, assembly GCA_028289095.1. GTDB lineage: Bacteria > Patescibacteriota > Saccharimonadia > Saccharimonadales > Saccharimonadaceae > UBA6022. The sequence continues at coordinate 6,349 of JAQGGY010000005.1, read as the reverse complement.
CTCAGCGCCTTTCGGCAGTTGGTCGGGCGCATAGGCGATATTGCGCAGTGCTTCCGTACGGAAGTGATTGGACGTACCACCTAGTGGCGGAATCAGCCCCAGTTTTGCCAGGCCGCGAAGTACCCACTCGAAATGAATGACGTATTCGGTCCAATAGAACCGCGTCACCCACGACGAGTCGTCGTTCCAGAAGTACAGTCGTGCTTGAACGCAGGCGACTTCGTCTGGATAGGCACGGAATGCTGCCGCAGCTTTCAATAACTGGTCAGGATCTGGGCGGTCTTCGGCGTCATAAATAACGCAGTAGGTGCCCGTTGCCTCAGCCAGTCCCATGTTCAGGGCTTTTGGCTTGCCCTTCGGTTTAACATCCGGAACAACAACAACGTCGATCCAATCTGGAAGGTCGAGTTGCTCCACGGCAAATCGAGTAGCGACATCGTCGTCCTCGAGTAGTAGGAGTCCTTGCCGCTTGTCATTCGGATACTGGATGTTGTCCAGCGACCTAACCAGACTCTCTACCATATTCGCTTCACGAAAAAGCGGAATAAGTAGCGTGTATGTGGGAAGGTCTGGATCGTTGACGGAAAGCGGCGGGATGTCAGGTAATGGATTTTTGGCCGACACAAAGTGCAGCAAAAACTTTTGCCCGACGGTCAGCGCATAAAACACGAAACATATCGTGAGTATGCTTGTTAGTGTCGGACGCACCCACATGATCAGCGAAATGATCGTCACTACAAGTAGTACGATCAACGCAATCTTTTGATTTCCGACAAGCAGTTTTGCCGAGGTTTCTCGCCTCAACGGGTTCTTTCGGGCAATCGACGTCATGATGAACGCCTTTCATAGATAACGTAGCCTTCGTTTTTAAAGGCGACGCTATAGGAATTTAACGCTGGCTTGTTGGACAGGCTCGTGAAAACACGGTCCGGTTCAAACTGGCCATCGTGCCGCATTACTATCCATTGAATGTCGTGACCCGCCGGGTCCTGCAAAGCAGGTTCCCATAGCCGGTAACTACCTTCGTAGACATTATTGCGAAGCGGAATTTGGGCGTCGAACATGATTGTATCGTTGCCAAAAGATTCCATCAGGATCGTACCCTCTTTATAGTGCGAGGCCAAATACTGACTTGTCTCTTGGGTGATAGCTGTATTCACGTTCTGCTTCATAGCAATCGGCTCCCTGAGCGTCACGATATCATCACCCGTCACAATGCTGACGAACGTGATGGTAGTGACAACAAAGAGCACCAGTGTACTAGCGGCGACAGTCATTGCCTTGTTCTGGCTGGCTAGAGCGACCAGATAGCCGATCGCAACTGCTGCTGGCAAAATCATCAGCAAGCCAAAGCGAACGTTGTACAAGTCATTCGTAATTTGCATGACATGCAGCGGACGTTGACCCTGCTGTAGGGCTACCACGAAAAACGGAAACATGATCGTCATCGAGAGGATCGGCAGAACCTTTGGCGCCAATTTTTCTTTTACCGCCATGGTTACCAGGCCAACCAGCATCAGCAATGCAATGACTGACCACAGGTTTTCTATGACGGCGTAGTAGTATGTCAGGAATGCGACGAGCACATTTCCAACAGCAGCTTCGCCTGCACCAACCCATAGGGATGGCTTGGCGTAGTCGCCGATTAGGAAATAAAACGCGTCCCCAAAAATCAGCACATTCCACAAAAGCCAGCCGGCAATGCCGACGGCCCCTACTAAAAAGAACGCCAATGTCAGGCCCTCGATGTGCGTACGAACGTAGTTTTTGCGCCGTCCGATGACCGCGACAATCACGATCATTACGAACAGAAATACCCACGCCTCATATCGAGTGGCAGTTCCTGCTAGTCCCGCAACGGCGGCACCTAGCAAATACTTATGCTCGTTGGTGATCGCCCATTGCTGAACGCCGTATACCATACCAGCCATGCACGCGAACAAAAGCAGTTCGGTCATGGGCGTACTTTGCATATACAGGACGTTCGGATTGAGTGCAAAAACGGCCGCCGCAACGATACTCGCCAGTTTGTTGTTGGTGAGTGATTGCGTGATTTTGTAAATCAGCACAATCGTTGCGACGTACGCCAGCATCGATATGATACTGCCAGCCAAGCCGCTGTAATACAGCCCGTTAATCCAGATCAAAGGTATTGCCAGTAGGTGCGGCAATGGAAGCCATACGCCGCCCAGTTGGGCAAGACCCTGAGTTGGACCTTCGATGACGCGCCGCGCGATGTCCAAGTGCGAAATTGCATCCTTGTATTCGAGCGTCACACCTTTGTTGCTGAAGTATACGAACGCAAGCACTGACACCAATGCTGAAAAAGCAGAAATCCACCGGATTACCGGGTCGTTATTTTTGTTGCGTTTGACGATTGCCGGTGATGGCAATCCGGATACAAGCGTAGCCATTAGGCAACCTTTCGCTCTAGAGTCGCAGTCTGGTTCAGGTTTTGTCGAATGAAGATGAGTCCCATGATGGACGCCCATATGACATTCAGTGAGGCTCCGGATTGTTCTCCGGATTGACGTGGTAGATGCTCGACGCCAACTTCTGTCACTTTCATTCTGGCACGGAATGCCCGTGCAAGAATTTCAGGTGATATTGTGGCATGGTCGCCCGTCAAGTGTGCATTCAGGTACTGCAGGGATTGCCTGGTGAAAACCTTAAACCCGCAATCGACATCTATTGCCTTGTAGCCCAGTAAAGCGCGGGATAGCTCGTGCCAGGCACGGCCCATCGCCCGACGCTTGAAATTGTCTGCGCGTGCAATGCGGTAGCCAATCGCAATATCACTGTCTTCGTCGACAGCGTTTTCGATTAACCTACCGATGTCTTGCGGGTTGAACTGGCCATCAGCGTCGCAGAATCCGTTCCAGGTGTAGTTATATTCAAGACAAGTCTTGAACCCGGTCCGGAGCGCAGCGCCGTAGCCTTTATTTGAGTCATGCTGAACAAGCCGGACGCACCCAGGGTAGCTACCCTCGAGCGTCCGAGCGACGTCAGCGGTGTTGTCGGTACTGCCGTCATCGACAATGATAACCACGAATGGCTCATTGCGACTACGCAGGTACGTAACAGCATCACTAACGACGATAGGCAGATTACCTGCCTCATTCCACGCTGGCAGGAACATTGCTGTTCCCGGCTGTGGTGTCATGATTGGCGCCTTCCTCTTCTGGTTTCAGGACAAGATAATGATTCAAAAGAAATGTGCAGGAACTGCTCACGATCGTTGCTCCGATTGCAGCAACGATGTGTGGTATTGCTTCGTTGGTAAATGTCATATTCAATACGGTCAGCACATGGCTGATCCAACTAAATACGACAGTATTAATGCCTACTGACAATAAAACAACGAGATTGAATTTCAACCTCGATGCGGCCTGGGCACGACCTGTTTTTCTGGGAGAGTCTCCCCAGGTTATTCGGTAGCTGAGTATAAAATTCAGCTGCGCCGAAGCGATGAATCCGATCATATTTGCAATGACCGAGGGTAAGAAGCGCTCTATGAATAAAAGTATTAATATCTGAATTAGCAGGCAGAGCGCCCCGACGAGTCCGAATTGAACTAGTCTTTTGATCACATTATCGTCCTATCGATTAAGAAGACTGAATTGTTAAGGTGGCTTACCCACCCTCTGGTTGGTATATGTTGTATTATAGACTAGAAAAGTGTCAATGGGAACAAACATGTGTAAAATTATTTGCATTTTGCTTTTGCGTATGATTCAACACCTTATAAAATAATGAGAAAGTGCATATGGTAACGGATAAAACACTATGAATTAGACGGCCGGCGCATGTTGTCTGAAATATATTTGAAAGTAACGTGCAGATATATTTAGTAAGCAACGATTATTTAACTGGATATTCGTTATACGTTGTATTTATTATTTACAATAGGTTTATTTCCTATTACACTAAAAAGGTAATGTCTGTCACATGATAGATCAATTCTAACGCTGCCGATTCTTCTGAATTACATAAATCAGTAACACAAAGGAGAGCAAATGACAGCAGCAACATGGGCAAAATTAGGGTCAATTTTAATAGCAGGTTTTATTTCTTTTACGGCATTAGTATCCCCCGCTTCTGCCGCACCACCCCCCGAGTTCGAACGGACGACACTCGTCAGTAACCTTAATCAGCCAACAGCATTTCGCCATCTTCCAGACGGGCGAATTCTAATTAGTGAAAAAGGCGGCGCAATCAAAGTATATGCCAACAATCAAATCAGTACGCAGCCGCTCATTACGCTAGTAGTGCTGCAGACTGATACTAATGAAGAGCGAGGTTTGTTAGGTATCGAGCCAGATCCGAACTTCGCAAGCAACGGGTACCTGTACGTATCCTATACGACTGCCGCAAATCGTGATCGTCTGTCGCGTATAACAGTGGTTAATAATACCGCTAGCCCGTCGTCAGAAATGGTGTTAATGGAGTCGAACCAAGATGGCAATATTTACCACCATGGCGGCGAAATACGCTTCGGACCTGACGGGAAGATATATTGGGCGATGGGTATGAATACTTATAATCCTAATTCGCAAAGTTTGTCGAATATCCATGGCAAAATTCTTCGCCTGAATCCGGATGGCAGCGCTCCGGCGGACAACCCATTTCTGGGGACGCCAAATGCCCTTGGGCAGATCTGGGCCTACGGTCTTCGTAATCCGTTCCGTTTCACCTTTACGCCTGACGGCAAATTGTTGACCGGCGATGTCGGCGGCGATCAGTGGGAAGAATTGAATATCATTACGCGCGGCGGTAATTATGGATGGCCACTTGTCGAAGGTTCGTGTTCGGGCTGTCCGTATATTAATCCGGTATATACATATGCTCATACTCCGCCACCAGCAAAGGCCGGATCGATTACTGGAGTGATGACATATACTGGCAGTACCTTCCCTGCTATGTACAAAAACAAAATATTTATCGCCGATTATACGCTTGGATTTATAAAGTATTTAACGTTCGATAGTACTTTCTCGACCTATATCAGCGAGGCAACATTCGACAGCAGTGCTGGTACCGTCGTACAGTTGGATCAAGGGCCAGATGGTAATATCTATCAATTGAATATTTATCCTGGCGAACTTTCAAAGATTAGTCCATCCGGTGGCAACCGTGCACCAACTGCAGTCATAGCGGCGAACCCCTCGAATGGTTTGGCGCCGCTTGCCGTCACGTTCTCGTCCGCAGGTTCAAGTGACCCAGATGGTACGCCTTTGACGTACAGTTGGAACTTTGGTGACGGCACGACATCAACAGCGGCAAATCCACAAAAAACATTCACCACCAACGGCGCTTATAACGTCGTGTTGACTGTCAGTGATGGCGTTAAGACCGCACAAGCAACGCAAAAAATTACGGTCGGCAGTACCGCGCCAACTGCTCGTATTACTGCACCTACGGATCAAGCATTATACAGTGCTGGTGATGCTATCGCGTTCGCAGGAACGGGAACGGACGCGCAGGATGCGACATTGCCTGATAGTGCATTTACATGGAAAATTGATTTTCAGCACGGCGATCACAAACACCCATTCCGAGATGGTATTACTGGGCGATCAGGTTCGTTCCAGATTCCAAGGGCTGCAGATAATACGGCAAACACCTGGTATCGGATATATTTGACCGTCACGGATAGTAGCGGCTTGGCGACGACAACATCAGTTGATATAAAGCCACGTATTGTTACATTTACGGTTTCAGCTAATTTTACCGACGCATCGTTTACTGTTGACGGTGTACCAAAAACAGGTACATTTACCGAACAGGCCGTCGTTGGGGTCGAACGTACGATAGCCGCACAGACTCCGCAATTCGTCGCGACCGGCCAATACCATTACGCATCTTGGTCGGACGGACTAGCGCAAAGTCATGTGATTACGACCCCTGCGCAAAGTACGACGTATCAGGTGACATATAATAAAGCATCTAATCCACCCGCCCCATGGGTTGCCAAAGATATCGGATCGCGTACTATTACCGGATCGACGTCATTTGACAATAACATCTACACGGTTCGTGGTGGTGGTAATGACATTTGGGGGACGACCGACGAACTTCATTACCTGAATCAGCCACTAAATGGTGACGGCGAAATCATCGCCAGAGTGACATCACAGTCTAATACTGATGGCTGGGCAAAATCCGGCATCATGATAAAAGAATCAGCCACCGAAGGCAGTAAATACGTGATGCTCGCGGTAACGCCGGCGCATGGTATTACGTTCCAATATAACTTCAATGGCGACGGCGGAACGGCGACGTATGCTTTCCCTAACGCGTGGTTGAAACTAAAACGTGTCGGCAATGTCTTTACTGCTTATACATCCGC
>JAQGGY010000078.1 GCA_028289095.1 Candidatus Saccharimonadota bacterium | reverse complement strand
TAAGCATCATGGATATATGTAATTTGGGCGTCGATGATGCACTAGATTTGTTTACCAATACGCTGAAATTATCCGAACAAGAGTTGTTTATTGCGCGTCAGATAATGAAAGAAATTAATGCCAGGCTCGGCTTTATGAGCAACGTTGGGCTTAGTTACCTCGAACTTGCACGGGCGGCAAATACACTTTCGGGTGGCGAGGCACAACGTATCCGATTGGCGACACAAATCGGATCTGGACTGCAGGGTGTGCTGTATGTATTAGACGAGCCATCGATCGGACTGCATCAACGCGATAATGATCGGCTAATTACAACATTAAAACACTTGCGTGATTTAGGTAATACAGTGCTGGTTGTCGAACATGACGAAGATACAATTCGTCATGCAGACTATTTGCTAGATATCGGGCCTGGCGCGGGTATTGCTGGTGGACGGGTGGTTGCGGCGGGTACACCTGATGAAGTAGCGAAAAATCCGGATAGTATAACTGGCCGCTATCTTTCTGGTAAAGAAAAAATTGATGTCCCTAAAAAACGACGGACGATTATAAAGGACCGTCAGTTAGTGATTCGCGGTGCTCGCGAAAATAACCTGAAAAATATTGATGTTGCGTTTCCGCTTGGCGTTTTGACGGTTGTTAGCGGTGTGAGCGGTAGTGGTAAATCGACGTTAGTAAATGACATCTTAGCTAAGGAATTATCGGCACGGTTGCATCGTTCACACGTCGTGCCTGGTGCACATGAAAACATCGAAGGTATTAAATACCTCGACAAAGCAATCGTCATTGATCAATCAGCAATCGGCCGTACGCCACGATCAAATCCAGCCACTTATACAGGTGTATTTACACCAATCCGCGAGCTGTTCGCGGGCACCCCAGAAGCGAATATCCGTGGTTACAAAGCTGGGCGTTTTAGCTTTAATGTCAAAGGCGGCCGCTGCGAAAATTGCCAGGGCGACGGCATGATTAAAATTGAAATGCACTTTTTGCCTGACGTGTATGTCGTGTGTGATGTATGTAAAGGTAAGCGATACAACCGTGAAGCACTGGAAATAAAATTCAAGGATAAAACAATTAGCGACGTGCTAGCAATGACCGTCGAAGAAGCAGCAGTGTTTTTTGAAAACATTCCGTCGATTGCACGCAAGCTGACGACCCTCGTTGAAGTAGGGCTGGGTTATATTCATTTAGGCCAACCAGCAACAACGTTTAGTGGTGGTGAAGCACAGCGTATTAAACTTGCCACCGAATTATCACGTCGTGCAACGGGAAAAACATTATATATTTTAGATGAACCAACGACTGGGTTACATAGCGCGGACGTTAAGCGATTGCTTGGTATTTTACAAAAGCTCGTCGAGGGCGGTAACAGTATGGTCATTATTGAACATAACTTAGATGTTATAAAAGCTGCCGATCATATTATCGACATGGGTCCTGAAGGTGGACTGGGTGGCGGTGTGGTTGTTGCCGAGGGTACGCCCGAAGAAATCACAAAGGTCAAAGCGTCATTTACAGGTAAATATCTGAAATTACTTTTGAAGTAGTGAAGTGGCCTTGCGCCGAATCCATACCGATGCATACGTATCAACAGCTATAACGATTGCTAGGATGACGAATGCTAAGCCGACTGACGCAGTAACGTCCGTTAGCCAATGATACCCTAAATAAATGCGACTAAATGCTACTAAAATAATACCAATTGCGGTTGCTGCTGCCCATAATATGACGCGACGTATTGTGGGTGATGCGACGCAGAAAAAATAGCTGAGCGTAAACAGTAATACTGCAATGCCAAGTGTATGCCCTGACGGGAAGGAATACGATACGGCCGCATGTGATTCAAGCAAGTCAGTAGCCGTCGGTCGTTCACGGGCGGTAAATATTTTAATAACTGCCGATGTGATGTATGCCAATGTCATAGCAAAAACAAATAACGTCGGACGCCAAAAATCTTTTTTACGCCATGCCCATACTGCAGCGCTACCTAACGTAAAAATACTAAGTGTAATAGGCGCTGACAAGTCGGTAATAACGCGCATAATCGTCGCCAGGGTTGGGTCGTAACTTGATATAGTCCAAGCAAGTAGCGGCGCGTCTAGGGACGCAAGATCTTCTTGTTCTTGGACGCCATCATAAATGGATAAAAACAATGCTAAGCCGATGGCAAATAAAATAGCTATAACGATATTACGTCGAGAAAAGATGTCTTTACGGGTTTTGACGAATTGGAGGATATTCTTCATATGCTTAGTTACTTCTTTCTGGTAGTGATGGTTTTAATTTGGCGTTTTATGCCGTTAAAAATGGCAGTTCGTTGTTTTTTGTCTTTGAGGATGTGAATTGCTGGCGGTAGTACTGACAGCAAGATGATAACGATAATGATCGGCAGTAGTACCGTATCGATTTCGATGCCGGCTTTTTCAAACTGTGAACCAGCAAAATAACCCAAGTAGGTGACGCCGGCAGCCCATAGTAACCCGCCAACCAAGTTAAAGGCGAGGAAGCGTTTGTATTCCATCTTGCCGATACCAGCGACCACAGGGGCAAACGTACGAACAATTGGAATAAAGCGGGCGATAATGATCGTCTTGCCACCGTGTTTTTCGTAAAAATGCTGCGCCTTTAAAATGTTTTCTTGTCGGAACAATAGTGAATCCGGACGTCTAAATATAGCAGGACCAAATTTGCGGCCGAATGAATAGCCGACGCTATCACCAGTAACGGCAGCGATAAATAGTATCGCAACCAGCAAGTGAATATTGACGTCTAAAAAGCCGCTATAGACTAAAAACCCTGCGGTAAATAGTAGACTGTCGCCTGGTAGAAAAAAGCCAATAAGTAAGCCTGATTCGGCGAAAATCACTAAAGCGATGCCGAGAACACCCGCCCATTTAATAAAATCAATCAAGTCTACGCCAGGAATCATATGTTCTTAGTTTACCATAACAGAGTAAAAATGGTATAATGAACGATAGACCGAATTTGAGGAGGACTATGAGCGATATTACATTAAACTTAGAAGAACGAACAGCAGAAGGTAAACGAGTACATCAGCTGCGCCACGATGGATTTGTTCCAAGTGTGGTGTATGGTGGCCAAGCCGCACCTATCTCGACGCAATCACAAGCGGTTGCGACACTAAAAGCAGTCAAAGCTGCCGGTAAACACTCACCAGTACATTTGACTATTGCTGGTAAAAAACAACTTGCTATTATCAAATCTATTGACATGGATCCTGTGAAGCATACGCTGCGACACGTAGCATTCCATGCAATTAACCAGAACGAAAAGATTGTGACTGAAGTGCCAATCATCCTTGTTGGTGTAGGCGATAGTGTTGCAGAACGAGCCGGTTTGATTGTCCTACAGGCGATCGAAAAAATGGAAATCCGTGCATTACCTGCAGATTTACCTGAAGCGCTTGAAATTTCGATTATCGATCTTGCAACGCACGAAGACAAGTTGACTATTGGTGACATTAAATTACCAAAGGGTGTTGAATTTGCCGATGCTGAACAAGACACTGACCTAGTCGTGGCAAACGTTTACGAACCAAGCGCATTGCAAGCGGCGAACGATGCAGCTGGTGGCGACGCCGAAGACGAAAGTTCTGTCGAATCTGAAAACGGTACTGATACGACCGAAGCAAGTGACGACGCAGCAAAAGCTGACGCCAAGTAACGAACGAAACCTATCATCAAAAGTCCGCTGCAGAAATGTGGCGGACTTTTTGATATATGTAATGTAGTAATTTCTAATATTACCCTTGCTATTATTACAAAATGTTATATATTTAGTACCAGTACACGAACGTGTTATGCCGGATGATTTGATACTTAATGACGAGAAGGTGATATGCAGCGAGACTTTGGGCACAAAAACAACAATCGTACACCATTAAAAGGCTACAACACGCCATCGCAAGATTACCGCCACGAGCTGCAGTATGTCAGTCCTAGTCAGCAAAGTGAGCAATGGGCAAACGCGGTGCGACGCGATTACGAAGAGGCTTACTCTCCATACGAATTACGCGAAGTGCCAAAAATCATTGAGCGTACACCACTTGGGAATAATAAATTACCTATCGATGCGTACAAAGGACTAATCCAAGAAACCGTATTAAACAACCGACTGACAATTATTGTCGGTGAAACAGGAAGCGGCAAAAGTACGCAGGTTCCACAATATCTGTATGAATTGGATTTCGAGGTTGATCAGACACAGCCGCGACGTATCGCGGCTAGCGAAGTAGCAGAGCGTATTGGTGATGAAATTGTAGAGCGACGGCCAAATACACCTCATGAAGTTTCTGCCTACCAGACGGCCGAAAAAAGCACGATCACTGACGATACGCACATCAGTAACGTAACTGCCGGGTTGCTATATGCCCAAGGATATCAGAACCGACGGGCGAACATCACGAAACGTTATGTAGATCCTGGGATGGTGAAGACCTGTTTAATTACTGACGAGGTACATGAATGGGGTATGGACACCGAGATGGAGTTAGCCTTGATTCGGCAGCGTGTCGTCACTCATCCAGAAATGCGATTTGTTATTCAAAGTGCCACTATGGATACAACTGCCCTACAAAAATATTTTGGTGAAGTCATGGGCGAAGAACCGCCAGTTATTGAAGTTCCTGGCCGGACATTTGGCGTCGAGAAAAAAGAATTTCCAAATGAGACATCTGTTGACCGTGCAGTAGCGCGAGCGACTGAAATGCATGAATTAGATTTGAAGCAAAAGCAAATGGTCACTGAAGGATATGACGGGGCGCTGCTTCCCACAGATTTTTTGGTCGTATGTCCTGGCAAACGAGAAATTAAAGATTGGACAGATGAAATATTCAAACGCCTGCCGAAGGAAATTGCAGATACCGTCGTTTTTCCTCCTTTGCATAGTAAAATGGCGTACGATGATCAAAAGAAAGCTTTTAGAACTGATTATCCAGGATTAAGAATAGTAATGGCGACCGATACAGCCAAGACAAGCTTGACGGTTCCTGGGCTTGCCGGTGTTATCGATTGTTCATATGCACGTCACGAAGAGATTGACGAAGATGGCGTCCGTTGCTTGACACTATATGCGACATCTTATGCTGATCGTATCCAATGGGCTGGCCGCGTCGGGCGAACAGCGCCAGGCTGGTGTGATTACGCCCAGTACGATAAAGATATGCAGTATATTCCTTTAGATCAGGCTGATGCTTACGAAACGCCAGAAGCTCAGCGTACAAATCCTGACCGCTACGTGCTACGCACTGCGGCGATGGGTATTGACTTTGCAGAGCTGAAATTTATGCACCCGATTGATCAATCGGTGATAACGCGAGCGAAAAATTCACTGCGTGTTTTGGGGGCCTTGGACGAAAACGGCGAGATTACGACAATGGGGCGGCGCATGAACGAGTTTCCAATTGGAACATCTGCGGCACGCATGATGATTGAAGCCGATCAATATTCACCACAGATGCGTTCATATATGTCTGCAATCGTTGCATCAATGGAAGTCGGTGGGTTACCGATGTATACGCATGATGCCGGTAAACGATGGAAAGGTATGACAGACGAACAAAGTTCGGATTTACTTGCACAGTTGGATATTTTTATCGGCATCCAGGACAAGAAGATGTACGAACTTGCAGAGCTGGACCTTGACGTTAAAAACGTACAACGCGCACGCGAAACCTATTGGAAGGTAGTGCGTAAATCCAGCGCGCAAATCGGCGAACTTATTCCACCGAATCAAGAAGAGCGCGAACTATTAAAACAATGTATCTATGCCGGTATGCCAGATAATATTTATCACTATGCGGGTGAAAATACGTACAAAGGTATTTCTAAAGACACCGTCAAACCGCGTTCACTGAGTAACAGAAGTGTCGTGCATGGCAAGCATTCATTCGTTGCTGGAACGCCGCGACTTATTCAGCGCTATGTTAAGGGTGAACAAATACCTAAAGATATTATCGAGGCGCTAACCGTCGTTGATAATATTGCCGTCCTAGGGAAAGTAGCATTAAGTCAATGTGAATGGAAGCAGACGGGTGATATTAAATGGCGTGACGGCAAACCTGTCGTCGTCAAACGACAACTATACCAGGGCATCGATTTAGGTATCCAAGTTGAAGAAGAGGCGACTCCATCACCAGAAACCAGGGCTGCCGTTATCTCTGCAGCAATGGAAAATCCAGGTAAATCACAGCAACAGCTGCGCGAAATAAAAAAAGAGCTTGAAGCGTTATGGCATTTAGCAGGCAGTCAGTATACAGACGAAGATGGTAGAACGTTTAAAATGACACATGATGATCTAGTTGCTCTTATTAAACAGGCAGCTCCAGCTGACGTCATGGATCCTAGCCAGATTGAAAATAACATACGTGCGATGAATATATCGATTGATTCGTATGTGACTGCCGAAGCGCGTAAAGATATTATTGCGAATGCACCGGCGGTCATACCAGTTGGAAATGCCGAATTACATATTGCGTATAGAAGTGGCGTACCGATTGCTAGCCGTTACAATGTTGCCGACCTGGCGCAAACGGGTGATCAGCTATGCTTAGATGATGGACGAGAAGTGTTGTTCGCGTTGAATCGAAAACTGTATTCTGCAGGCGAAATCAAGAAGTATTTTAAATAAAATCCAAATGAAAATCGGGGTATCCTAGGCGGTTGCCTAGTATACCCCGATCCGTTCATCTCTGTTTTCAGCTAGTGTCGCTGTCACTGCTGCCATTTACGGCAGAGTGCACGATACTTTCCGCTGAGGGTTCGCTCTTGCTCCGGCTCAGAATCTTCGATGCGGTATACCGCTAATTCTGCATCGGTAGGTGCGTAATCCGAAACTACTTTGCCGTTGCGGTGGATGACTGCCCTTGGACGAAGTAAATATTCATCACCGTGCTTGTCAAGCTTGATCTTGCCGCGCGTGAGCGCAAGGGTGAATGCCTCCTTCATGAACTTGGCACGTTCGCCTTGTTCGTGTGGACTGTCACCGGCACATTCCGCATATGGGCGACGAGCATACAAGCCTCCCGGGCGCAGATCTATTTCATGCTTTAAAGCTAAAAGCATGAAATCAACCGTGGGGGCTGTGAGGTAGTAAGGTAGTTCGTTATGCATAACCGTATTTTCGATCATCTCTACTAGATGATTACGACGTTCTAAATAAACGGCACGCTGTTTGAGCTGTTCTTTTACTGCCTTCTGCTCGGCCTTTGGGTTGTTCCATCTACGATAACGCAGGTCAGTCTTTGGCATATTAATCGCCCCCAAGTAATTAGAAATGAACGGATAAGCGCTTCTACTTTCGTATGTATACGATGCAGGTCAGCCTTGTTGACGACAACAAGCATTTGCTTAGATGGATTATACCTCATTTGGTGTAAAAAGTCAATGTAGTATGCTTATTCTTTTATGAAACCACCGCTTTAACGACGTATCCTGGCAGCCTAAGAATGTATGTCAGCACTTGGCTTTGGAAGGATATTCGTTCGACGCTGTGTAGTAATGACATTTACGACTGCGGCGATAATCGGAGTTTGACCCGTGCTTTCATGGATGTGTCTGGCAGCAGTGTCGCGGATCTGCTGCTTTACTAGGTCAAAATGTGTATGCGGCTGACGAAGCGAAGCTGCTTGTAGTTGTACCTTTTTCCTGAGCGTTTCCATTATTTTTGCATTGTCACGTACTGCAATAAACCCGCGAGTAATAATATCCGGACTACCGAGGAGTTGTCCGGTCCGCTTATTAATGGTTAGTATGACGACGACGAAACCATCGTTTTGTAGCGCGAGCCGATCTTTAGTTACGATTTCCGGTACGACACTGCCGGTTTGGTCGACGAGCAATGCACCAGAGGGGATCTTTTTAGATATATCGATTGTATTTGTGTCGCCGATTTCGAGCACATCACCGTTTTCTAACATTAAGATATGTGATGATGAAAGGTTATTTTCCAGGCCTACTTGACGGTGATACTGTCGATTTAAGGCGCCGCCGTATATCGGCATTAAATAAGTAGGTCTGGTCAGCTGAATCATTTCGGCATGTTCGTCACGGTTACCGTGTCCAGAAACATGTAGCGGCCCTGACATATCGATTTTATGCGTTGGATGACGATATTGTTTGACGCCAATGACCGCTAGATCATCACCAATCTGTTGATAGCTACGTTCATTGCCAGGAATTGGGGTACTACTGATGATCACGCTGTCGCTGGCTTTTAGTTTGATGTATTGATGTTCGCCTACTGCCATTCGGCTCATTGCTGCACCAGGTTCTCCCTGTCCACCAGTACATACAATAACTAGCTGATGATCCGGAATGCTGGCGGTTTCGCGCATTGTTATTAACGTGCCTTTTGGAATTTTTAAATTCCCTAGTCGTACCGCCAGTTCTGCCGTTGCGATCATACTGCGACCATCCAGTGCTACTTTACGATTATTGTCGCGCGCAGCATTAATGATCATTTGTATACGATTCATATTTGTCGAAAAAATTGACACAAAGACACGGCCTGTGGCATTGGTAATTAATTTTTCAAAGCTTGGCTGTAGGGTGTGCTCGGTCGGGGTGCGGCCTAGGCTGGTAGTATTGGTGCTTTCGCTCATTAGTAGCAAAACGCCTTCATTGCCTAGTTGTTTCAAGCGTGCGATATCTGAAGGCATTGTATCAAGCGGCTCAGGGTCCAGACGAAAATCACCCGTATTTATCACTCGGCCCACTGGCGTGTCGATAACGATAGCAGAAGATTCGGGGATGGAATGTGTTACACGGATTAGTTCGATCGTCAGCGCGCCTAATTGTATGCGTTCATGCTGATCCATGTCCATTATGCGTGTATCGGGTGTATAGCCATATTCTGTATCGTCAGCTTTATCAAATTGTGTTTGTACCATGCCGATTGTAAAACGGCTACCAAATATTGGCGCTGGGTATTTAGGCGCGATATGAATGAGCCCGCCAATGTGGTCCATATGACCGTGACTGATGATATAGCCGCGCAACTTGTGCTTTATTGATTGTAAATAATCTGTTGCGGGGATCGCGTAATTTATACCCGGCAGATCAATGCCAAGTTCGAAGCCGCAATCTAATACGACGGCGTCGTCGCCATATTCAAGGACAATCATATTTTTTTCACCGATACCATTCTGGCCACCTAGTGGAATAATGCGCAGCGCGTTTGGCGCGGGAAGTAACGCTCGTGTTTTTGTAATGCGATGACGCCGAACTGATCGGTCGATTGTCTCGGATTTGCGTCGGCTAATGCGACTTACGGTACTTTGTTTTTGTTGTTTCATGTGTTTTCTCCATGAGGAATATTGGATACGAATAATGCATCATCAAAAGACGACAGTTCGATTCCTCAAATAAGTTGATGTAAGATTGCTCAAGATGGTTCTTGGACAAATGTGAATAGTCGCATGACTGCTCTGATTTGGACAAGATAGTAGGTGAAAGACGATGCTTGTAAAAGCGTATTACATTAATTATAGCACGTATTGATATAAATGTAAATGATATTAATCACTGACGCACAATGTGAGGAATAGGCTACTCGAATGTAATCGCCTATTCCTCTATGAAGCCGCCTGACTGATGATTCCAGAGCTTGGCATAAATACCACCTTTAGTTAGTAGTTCCTGATGGGTGCCGTCTTCGACAATAGCACCCTGATCTAGCACGATGATTCGGTCAAGTTTGGCAATAGTAGACAAGCGATGCGCGATAACGATTGACGTGCGGCCTTTCATTAATCTTTCTAGTGCATCTTGTATCAGCTTTTCACTTTCGCTGTCTAACGCGCTTGTCGCTTCGTCTAGTATGAGGATCGGGGCGTTCTTTAATATTGCGCGTGCAATAGCGATGCGTTGTCGCTGACCGCCCGATAATTTGACGCCTCGTTCACCAACAAGTGTCTCGTATTGTTGTGGCAACTTTTCTATAAACTCGTAGGCATTCGCTTGTTTTGCGGCGCGGATGATTTCTGTGTCAGTCGCGTCCGGTTTTCCATAGGCAATATTTTCACGGAGTGACCTGTGAAATAGCATTGGTTCTTGCGGTACGTAAGCGATGTGTTCGCGCAGTGATAACTGTGTGACGTCCCGGATATCATGTCCATCAATTTTGATCGAACCACCCGTTACGTCGCTAAAGCGTAATAACAGGTGAGAGATAGTAGTTTTACCTGCGCCAGAATGACCAATCAGTCCGACCTTTTCACCAGCTTTAATGGAGAGATTAATAGATTTTAGAACCTGAGCATCAGTGTCATCGTAATGGTAACTAGTGTTGGTAAACGTGATGGTTGGCGTGATACCGTCTAATGTCTGCGCATTTGGCTTGTCGTTGACGATAGTATCTTGACGAAGGATATCACTGAGGGGTGCTGCTTCTAGGAGCGCTTGGTCGTAGCCGTTCAACATATCACCGAGGGTAAAAATTTGCGACGAAATACGTTGCAGGTAGGTAAGGGCAAAAATTGCGATCGCAATCTGCATCTGGCCCTGAAAAACCAAGTATGCACACATACTAATAGCGATTAGCTGCACTATGACCATCAAGGCAACGCGCGCCGAACCTTCGACTGAAATGAATCCTATATCTTTAATGAATAATTTTTTAAAACGTTTGTTTTTTTCAGATACAAAGTCGATTTCGCGCTGTTCACCGGCGAATGTTTTAACGGTCAAATTATTAGTAATCGCATCAGCAATGGCTCCGTGAATTTCACCATTAAGTTTTTTGCGCTCATGACGCCACGGCGCGCGCTTTTTTATACTCCATTTGACTTGTATAATCAAAATAATAATTAAAGCCAAAATGATAACGGCGAGTGGCCACGATTGAAAGGCGACAATCACCAACCCAACACCCACAGAAAGAATAAAACTGAGTGTCCTGATAATTAGCAGATCCTGCAATGTGACATGGGCGCGAATGAAATCAATGATGCGACTTGTTAATGCGCCGACTTTTTCATTAACAAAAAAACGCATGTCCTTTTGCATTAGTTTAGCAAACGTCGTATCGCTAAGGCTGACGCGAACGTTTGCTTCGTGCCTTGTTAATGCCTGAAAACCAACCAGGTTGACGATGGCGCCGCTAATACCGACAGAAGCCGCGAGTAGGGTGAATCGTACGACACTATCTTTGTCATTTGCCGCCAGGCTGCCAATTGTTTGGCTAAGGAAATAAGGCAAAAGTGTATCAATTAACAGTGCAGCTGCTGGAATGGCGATTAATGCCGTAAAAAAACTGGGCTTATACTGGCGTATTTGTTCCCAGTAAAGTTTGATTGTGTGTTTATTTGTGTCCATAGGTGAACATCCTTTCATGTAGGTGATATTTGGCTATGTATTTTTAGCAGTTCGGCTAGGCGAACGTAAACTGAACAAGAGGATTACCGCGAAGTAATCATAGTAAATGTAATTATATAGTATAATATATACCGATGCAAAAGATTTTACTGTATTACAAATTTACGCCAATCAAAGACCCGGTAACGATGAAGCTATGGCATAAAACACTTTGCGATAGCTTGAATCTAAAGGGCCGTATTTTGATTTCATCACATGGAATCAACGGCACGGTTGGTGGTGATATGGATGATCTAAAAGCTTATATCAAGGCAACGAAAGAATTTGCTGGCTTTAAAGACACCACGTTCAAGTGGAGTGATGGCGGTCGTGAATATTTTCCACGAATGAGCGTTAAAGTGCGTGATGAAATTGTAGCATTCGATGCTGCCGATGAATTAATTGTCGACGAGAATGGTGTTGTTGGCGGTGGAGTTCACCTGAAGCCAAAACAAGTTCATGAGTTAGTCGCATCACGTGATGATGTTGTGTTCTTTGACGGACGCAATGCGCACGAGGCTGCAATCGGCAAATTTAAAGATGCGGTTGTGCCCGATACGCGGACGAGTCGAGATTTTATTCGAGAACTTGAAAGTGGTAAATATGACGACCTAAAGGACAAGCCCATTGTAACCTATTGTACGGGCGGTATTCGCTGCGAAATCCTTTCATCGCTGATGAAAAACCGAGGTTTTAACGAAGTATACCAAATAGACGGCGGCATCGTAAAATACGGCGAAACGTACGGCGATGATGGATTATGGGAAGGCAGTCTGCGCGTGTTTGATGACCGGATGACGATTGACTTTAGTGATCATACAAAGACCGTTGGTGTATGTAGTCACTGCGAAGGCATGACGAATAATTATGAAAACTGTGCATGGTCAAACTGTAACGATCTTGTGCTGATTTGCCTAAATTGTAAGCAGGAGCCTGATCTATTATTCCACGCTGATGAGTGTCGCAAAAACGCCAAAATCGGTTCGACTGCAAGCGCCTAAATATTGGACAAATCGAGGTTATTTCATTTATGATTGTAGATTATACAATGGATAGCCCCTCTGTGAGCAGTAAAGCGCTAGATTTAGCGTTGTATATACGAAAAAAACGCTATTTACTGATTGACACCACTGTTATATTAGTATATTATTCAAACAAAAGTAAGCTGTTTTAGGTATTGTTAGTTAGTAGATATGTGACCGGCCGGTACATTTATCTTTCGTATATCATGATTCTTCATAGATTACCCCTGAAGGCTCACACTTACGCGTAACAGTACACAGAATGTTTCGATAAAGGAGAAACCTCACATGCGACTGTCAATGGCAAAAGACTGTATAGAATATACTGGACGGTTTTTTGTGTGTATTAATAGTTCGGCAGTGGCGTGTATGTGGGGGTTAGTATGACCGAACGTATCGATGAATACCGACAAATGCGCGATCCGCTATATAGCGATGATGGCCAGGAAGCAGAAGTAGAGCAGTTGCGCCTGGCTTTGCTTGAACGGGATCGACGAAGAGATGAGGTGAAAAGACAGGAGCTGCTTCAAAATTATTTAAATTCTAATGAGCGACGAAACGCAGACTCGCCAGTGGCACCACAACCGCCCGTGTATTATGCACACGACGATGAATCCTATTACGAAGATGATCGTGATCAGATGCAACCTGAACGTTCACAACCCCGCCCATCCGACTGGGGCGCCAGCACTGATGTCGATACGCCAGTCGATTCTGAATATTTTACAAGCCCACCCCCAAAAGAGAAAATGTCGTTTCCGAGCAGGCGAACACTTGGGGTGCTAGGGCTGGCAGCGGTATGGACGGGTGTAGGCACGCATTACGTATATAATCATGAAATTGACGATCCTTATTCTGCAATCGCAAGTTTGCCAATTATAGGCAAAGACGATCCAACGAAAAAAGAACTACTGGATAGTTTGCTGACAAACTGTGCTGACGAAAATGTAGGTGACGTTCTTTACACTGGGAACATCAGCGCTGAGTCGAGCATAATCTGGAATGTACCAAACGCCGACGGGACGATCAGTCCGCTGTTGCCAACACGGTTAGATCCAGGCTCAACTAGTGAACGCCACCCGAAAGCGATTATTGAAAGTGCTATATTGACCATCGGCGTTTGCGATACGGGCGGACACCCCGCAATTAATATACGCGGCGAGAATGTGTCAGTCGATCTGAGTCGCGTCCAATCACGCATTATGTTAGAACGCGGGAAGGCGCATGCAGAGGGTATCCAAAAAGAACGTTTGGATGCGTCGGTAGCGGCAGGTGCATTCCCTCAAGAAACGGCCGATGCACTATACGCCGAAATGACGAACCCGCAGAATATTGCCATCGCCGTCGATAATACATTGCATAATGTTGGCAGTATCATTGCTGCACCGGATAGTACCTATGATAAAGAAGTTGAAGCAGTGTCCGACGAGCAGATATTAAGGAAAATTAAGGCACAGCTAGAAATAAAATCCCCTGGAGTCGCGTTTAAAATAGAAGCAGTTAACTCTTTTGACGATGCGACGTTAGTGGGTCTATCGGAAACTGAAACAGATAAACTTGCGATTACCGATCCGAAGGTTAATAACGCTGTGATCGCAATCGATCCTAATGCTGTGAGCTCGTAATGACTGAGCGCTTTACTGATACAAATAATCGACAGCAGGCGAAAGAGCTACGGGCATCAGATTTGTTGAATGACATTCATACCGTTGACGATCAACGGTATTCTGTCGCGCAGGAAGCGGGACACATTGACGCCACTGTAGTTAACCACTCTTTAGATAAGATAGCAGATCAATACCTTCCTGAGAATACGATATCGGACAAAATTAAAATGCTAGCAGGCTGTATTACAGTTGTTGAAAAACAGCTTGCGGTGCTTGAGCTAAAGTCTGATGACATCAAAAAGCGTATGGAAGCACCTCTACGTATGCGTAATAAATTGACCAAGCTGTTAGAACAGATGCATGAACGAGAAGTAGAGATTGTTCGTCGTACGCAAGAGCTGGGGCGACAAAAAAATAGTGCTGAAAAAAATGCAGAAATGAAAAAACTTCGGGATGAAGCTAATTTCACAATCAGCGGTACGCGCAAACGCGCATCGGAAGCGTTAGTTAGTGCTGATGTAGAAATCAACCGGCTTACCGGGATCTTGTCGATTGTTGATGATGATAAATCGCTACGGCAGGAAAATTTAGTTCTGTACGAATCGAACATTCGATTACTTAATGACAGAGTGGAACGAGCTGCGGCAGCGATGGGTAGACTAGCCAGTGCGATGAGTGAGGTAGTAGCTATCGCTGACGAAGAGGATACGGTAGGAACAATTGAACCCCCAGCGGCGCTACATGATTTCGAAATTGACGAAATAGGGCAGCCAGTATCATATGGCGAATATACACCGATTGATTATACCGAGCAGACATTGGCGTCTGATGTATTGCATCATCCAGGTAATACATTCAACGCAACAACCACACCGACACGGTCAGTCGAAATTGACGTACCCTATGTGCATATTGACATGTCGCAGGAAATTATCGCAGCGCAGAAGCCGCTCGAAGATCGGTTACGTGCGGCGGCTAGTAAAAATACTCATCGACCGATTACTCCTCCAAAGAAGAAGAAATTTCTGAGATTTGGAGTATAGTAGCTAGTAATAAGCGTAATTAAAAAAATACCATGGAAACAGTATCACCTATAGAGCAGCAAGAACAAGACGCCAGACCTTATTTAATAGGTTTATTAGACGAGATGCGCGACGGCGATGATAATAAGGTTCAGCAAGTGCTTGCCGAGCTAGCAAAACTGTCGGGTGAAGAGAACCATGTGAAAAGAAAAATGGAGCTGGCATTTTATGCGGCTTGCATGGCGCAAAGAGACGCAATTATATCTGGCGATGGCACACAGAAACAGACGGCAAACGAAATATCGCTTCTTGTGGCGCAAATGGGCAGGTCTAACAACTATTTACCTGTTCGTAGTGATTATCCAAATGAATTAAGGCAACGTAATTTCGTTAGCGGCGAGGAACTGAAAGTCTTGCAAGTGAAGAAGATGCGAGCAGTTTTACAATCAAAAATTAATAATCCGACGCTAGATTACGAAGCAATAGCAGAGGCTGAATTACGAGTCTCGGCGTTGGACCGCTATGTTGAAGTGACGCAACTGACGGACATGCTGCAATCGGATTCTGCTGATGATGATGTTGAAACTGGTAATATTATTATGCGTGCCAAAGATAAGATATTACCATTCACTGCAAAGGTCGTTTCGGCGCTGACGTTATCGGCGATCACATTAATTGCAACATCGAACGGCAGTCATGCGGCAGAAAAAAGCCCGATAGATGAAGATTCGTACGACCCTGACGGCTCTGTACATAAAAATATTCGTAGACTTTCAAAACCCATCGAACTTGCGCCGCCACTGAATGAGAATTTTAAACCGCCAACAATCATTGAAGCAACGCCACCATCAGCAAGGCGACCTGATGGTTCGGTCAGAATCGCACAACCTGCGAATGAGAATTTCAAGCCGCCTGTCATCGTCGAGGCAAGCCCGGGGCCAAATATCAACACCATTCCGAATGTTCCGAATACGCCACCGGCCGCGCCTACTCCCGCGATTGAGCGTGCGCCGATTCCTGAAGTTATCATCGATGTGAGCCTTGCTGGCGAGACTAAGTGGACAGCTGGGCAGTTAGAAAAAGTTCGTGAAAACTTTGGCATTTATCATGAAGTTCAAAAAGAAACTGGTGTGCCATGGGAAGTGATGGCGGCACTGCATATGCGTGAATTTAGTTTGCAGCGTGTCAATCCAGCTAACGGGCAGGGAATTTATCAGTTATATAGCACGGGAATATATTTTGCACCTGGACCTGTATCAGATGCAGAGTTTAAGCAGCAGACGATTTTGGCGGCAAAGTTCTTGTTGGGGAAAGCAGGTAACAACAGTCGCGTCGGCGGTCCATTGGACTTTAGTAATCCGGATAAGATCAAGGACGTGTTATTCGCATATAATGGCTTGGCCGCCCAGTACTTCCAGCAAGCGGCCCGCTTAGGCTTTGCTCTTGGGGCTGAAGGCTCACCGTATGTTATGAACATGGCTGACGACAGGCGGAATAGCAATCTGAATCCTGGCTGGGGGCAGATTCTTATCGATAATGGGCCGCTCGGGAAGGCGAACGATCAGCCGGGCGCCTGGCCATTAATTGAAGGTTTGAGGAAAATTAATCAGATTTCACATGATCAGATTACAGCTCAGCGGGCCGCAGAAGATGCTGCAGCTGCAGAAGCTGCCCGAATAGCCGCAGAAGCCGCTGCGAAGGCGAAACTGGCAGAAACGGCATCGACTGGAAATGAGCTTGAGCCCTTTACTGGATGGGGAAAAGCAATCGAGGATAACGCACCAATGACGAGTCCGTTCGGACCACGCGGTAGAGGTGAACTACATACTGGCGAAGACTATGGAACTGCAACTGGTCGGCCATTTATCGCTGCGATCGGCGGCGAAGTTAAGGTAGTCGTAGTGGATATTAGAAATGATTCAAAGTGCTTGGCTGCATTGGCAAACATTGGATTCAACGTGGCTAATGTGAAAGATCCTATTCAAAAAGAAGTACACATCAGACGTGTGATTGATGGTGACGAATATGTTGTTGTCTATGCGCATTTAAGTGAAGTATCTGTTGCGCCGGGTCAGATCGTGAAACGAGGACAAGTAGTCGGTAAAACAGGCGGCTCTGGCTGCTCAACTGCCGATCATGCGCA